>DASPUA010000212.1:0-14705 GCA_035623135.1 Thermodesulfovibrionales bacterium
TGCTGAGAGCGGCGCAAATCTTTTACAAGCGAAAGAACTCATGAGGCACAAAGACATTAGAAGTACAGAGCATTACTTCCATGCTACTACCGACCGCCTAAGAGACATTGTGAACCGTCGCTCACAAGTCGCCCGCATTGAACGAGCATTGAACGAAAAAAACCATTAGGCTATTCAATAACATCAACAAGTTAAGTGGCGGAGGGGGTGAGATTCGAACTCACGGTAGAGTTGCCCCTACAACGATTTTCAAGACCGTCGCCTTCAACCGCTCGGCCACCCCTCCACTATCCACGACCCACAGAGCTGCGCGCCATGAATTAACGGCTATTATACCAGAGACGCTCTATGATGAGAAACAACCGATGTATTGAAATCAATGGTTTTGTTATAGTATCATCCATGTATGCCGAAGTGGTGGAACCTGGTAGACACGCACGTTTGAGGGGCGTGTGGGGTAACCCGTGCGGGTTCAAATCCCGCCTTCGGCACCACTTGACATACACCCACTGGCGTGAGCCCAAGGATTATATGGTCGTTTTTCTTTGGTGTGAGGGCTACTGCAAAATGGTGAGCCCACTCTCAGCTCTCTTTTCGGACACGAGAAAGTTCTTTCCGTCATCAAGGGTAGTCATGGTAGCTCTGCAAAGCAGAGCTATACGCCGGCACTTTCAGAGTGTAGAAGGCATATTGTTTAGAGAAAAATAGGAAAAGCAGAAAGAGGGCAAGAAATGACGGGATCTTCCTCTGATGTGGTTGGATGAAAAGTGTCAATGGCTGCTGACGGTCGGAATGACATTCTGAGTGTCCTGGCTCCTCCCCGCCCCGGTGATTTCACCACACGCCCTGTGGTCATGGGCACGAACGGCATGGTTGCCAGCGGGCATTATCTCGCAAGCCGCATCGGCCTTCACGTCCTGGAAAATGGCGGCAATGCAGTAGACGCGGCTGCGGCAATGGGATTTGCCCTGTCAGTGCTTGAGCCCCATCTCTATGGTATCGGCGGAGAGGCGCCTCTCCTTATCTATCTCGCGGATGAGCACCGTGTGGTAAGTGTGAGCGGTCAGGGGCCTGCCCCCGGCAAAGCGACGATAGACTGGTTTAATGCCAGTGGTATCAAAATTATCCCCGGAGACGGATTGCTTGCCGCTACAGTGCCGGATGCCTTGTCAACATGGATCACGGCGCTCATGCATTTCGGGACGATGAGGTTGACGGACGTTCTTGGGCCTGCGATTGAACTTGCAGAACGGGGTTTCCCGATGTATGGAGTTCTTCATTTTGCCATCCAGAAAAATGCTGAGCGGTTTCAAGAAGAATGGCCCACCTCTGAGGATATCTACTTACCCAACGGGCGGGTCCCGAATTACGGAGAGCCCTTTATCCAGTCTGACCTCGCCAATCTCTTCAAAAAGCTCCTTGAGGCAGAACATCGCGCGTCGTCACAGGGCCGCCGTGAGGGGCTCAGCGCAGCGCACGATCTGTTCTACAAAGGTGTAATTGCCGAGCAGATAGTAAAGTTCTCTCAGGAGAACAGTTTCCCCGATTCATCGGGTGGACGCTATTCCGGTTTGCTGTCACTGCAGGATATGTCTCGTTACTCTGCCCGTGTCGAAGAACCGGTATCGACAACATATCGGGGCTTTGAGGTGTATAAATGCGGCCCATGGACCCAGGGGCCTGTTTTCCTCCAGCAGCTGAATCTCCTTGAAGGATATAACCTCGCTTCAATGGGACACAATTCTCCTGAATATATCCATCTCCTCGTCGAGGCGTCAAAGCTCGCTTTTGCGGACAGAGAGAAGTATTATGGTGATCCTGACTTTGTCCACGTCCCCCTGCATGTACTGCTTTCCAAAGAATATGCTGCCGAGCGCAGGAAATTGATCGCTGGAGATCGCGCCTCAATGGAACTTCGCCCCGGAAATGCGCCTTGCGGCACTCCAGAGGTCAGGAAAGGCAACCAAAGGGTGTACACCGGGGACACCACACATCTCGACGCAGTTGACCGGTGGGGAAACATGGTAGCCGCCACTCCCAGCGGTGGGTGGTTCGCAAGTTCACCGGTGATAAAAGGCCTAGGCTTTCCGTTAGGTACGCGCCTGCAGATTTTTCATCTCGACCCCACACACGCGAATGCACTTCAACCGGGAAAGCGCCCGCGCACCACACTCACCCCTTCTCTGGTACTGAAGGAGAACAAACCTTTTATGGTCTTTGGTACACCAGGAGGGGATCAGCAGGATCAATGGACACTCCAGTTCTTTCTGAACTGCATTGACTTCAGTATGAACATGCAGTCTGCAGTGGATGCGCCGAATTTTCATTCTACCCATTTCCCGAGCTCATTTTATCCTCACGGGGCTCAACCAGGTGGCCTCATGATCGAGGGCCGTGTCGGAGAGGCTGTGCTCTGTGCTCTGCGCGAAAAGGGACATCAGGTCCAGGTGGTTGCCGAATGGAGCAATGGTCGTGTGGTAGGAATCAGATTCGATATGCAGAGCGGTGTATTCTCAGGGGTAGCGTCACCGCGGATGGAAACCGGCTATGCCATGGGCTGGTGAAGGTATAAAATAAAGAGCGGGCACCAACATTGCCTTTTCGTTGGTACCCGCCCGGTATAGAGCACTTTTGATGGCTAGACCGACGCCTTGCTCAGGTCCTTTTTCATCTTCTTCTTGAGCGCTGCATGTGCTGCAGAGAGACGGGCAATGGGAATCCGGTACGGTGAAGCACTCACATAGGTAAGTCCTATCTCGTCGCAGAACTCCACTGATCTGGGGTCCACCTGCTCGCCGCAAATCCCTATCTTCAGGTCCTTCCTCACCTTTCTTCCCTTTTCCACCGCCATCCGCATCATCGCGCCAACCCCCTTGCGGTCAATGGTCATGAAAGGATCATCCGGCAGTATCCCCTTTTCTATATAGTAGGGGAGGAACCTGCCCGCGTCGTCACGGGAGAGCCCGAAGGTGGTCTGGGTGAGGTCGTTTGTGCCCATGGAGAAGAACTCCGCATACGTTGCGATCTCATCTGCGGTCAGGGCCGCGCGGGCAATCTCGATCATAGACCCTACCGTATAAGGGATTTTCACCTTATGCGTTTTCATAATCTCTTCAGCAACACGCACCGTCATCTCCCTCATTACTTCCTGCTCCCTCACGTCCGCAACCAGGGGGATCATGATCTCGGGAACTACCTTTATCTTTTTCCTGGCGACCTCACATGCGGCCTCGATGATCGCCTGGACCTGCATCTCGTAGATCTCAGGGTAGGTGATGCCAAGCCTGCATCCCCTGTGGCCAAGCATGGGGTTAAACTCATGGAGCACCTTGTTCCTCGCCTTGAGTTTCTCGAAGGGCACATTCATGTCTTCCGCCAGGAGATGCAGCTCCTCGTCAGTCTTGGGGAGAAACTCATGTAACGGAGGATCGAGGAGCCGTATGGTCACCGGCAGTCCCTTCATCTCGGTGAATATCCCGACAAAATCTCCCTTCTGCATAGGCAGTATTTTTGCGAGGGCCTTTCTCCTGCCTGCAGTGTCATCCGCAAGGATCATCTCGCGAACCGCGCGGATCCTGTCAGTCTCAAAGAACATATGCTCTGTCCTCACAAGCCCTATGCCTTCTGCCCCGAACTGCCTCGAAAGACGCGCATCAGCGGGTGTATCGGCATTCGCCCTCACCCCTATCCTCCTGAATTCATCACTCCACTTCATGATCGTGCCGAAGTCTTTGGTAAGCTCGGGCTGCATGAGGGCAACCTGCCCAAGAATTACCTCGCCGGTGCTTCCATTGAGGGTGATGTAGTCCCCCTCCTTAATGACGTGGCTATCCACTACAAAATGTTTCAGCTCTTCATTGATATTGATGGCGCCGCAGCCTGCCACGCAGCATTTCCCCATGCCTCTTGCGACGACCGCTGCATGGGAGGTCATACCTCCTCGGGCAGTGAGTATGCCCTGGGCCGCATGCATTCCCCCTATGTCTTCAGGGGAGGTCTCGGGTCTCACCAGGATGACCTTCTCATTTTGTGCCGCCCATTTCTCGGCATCATCAGCTGAGAAGACAACCTTGCCCACCGCGGCTCCAGGCGAGGCGGGAAGTCCCTTGGCAACAACCTTGACCGCTGCCTTGGGATCTATGGTGGGGTGTAGAAGCTGGTCCAGCTGATCAGGGTCTATCCTCATGACCGCAGTCTTCTTGTCAATGAGTTTTTCCTTCACCATGTCAATGGCAATCCTGAGCGCTGCTGCAGCCGTTCTTTTGCCGACCCGGGTCTGAAGCATATACAGCTTTCCCTCCTGGACCGTGAACTCAATATCAAGCATATCTTTATAATGCTTTTCGAGTTTCTTGTAAATGGCGTCAAGTTCCTTGTAGGCTGCGGGCAGCCTCTTCTTCAGTTCATCTATATGCAGGGGTGTCCTTATACCCGCGACCACGTCTTCACCCTGGGCATTGATGAGGCATTCCGCAAAGAACCGTTTCTCCCCTGTGGAAGGATCTCTTGTGAAACCGACACCAGTGCCAGAATTTTCTCCCATATTTCCAAAGACCATGGCCTGGACATTACATGCAGTCCCGAGGTCGTCAGGTATGCCGTTGAGCTTCCTGTACTTGACCGCCCTGTCCCCGAACCATGACCCAAAGACAGCACTGATAGCGAGTTTGAGCTGCTCAGGGGCGTCTTCGGGAAAGTCGGTGCCGGTCTCGGACCGGTAAATAGCCTTGAATTCTTTCACAAGCTCCCTGAGGTCCTCTGCGGGAAGCTCTGTGTCGAGATGAACACCCTTCTTCTCCTTCATTCTCTCAAGGGCCTTTTCAAACAGCTGTCTCTCAATTCCCATCACAATGGTCCCGAACATGGTGATGAACCTTCTGTATGCGTCATAGGCGAACCGTTCATTGCCGGTTTTTCTTATAAGGGCCTGGAGCGTGGTCCCGTTAAGGCCGAGATTCAAGACAGTATCCATCATGCCGGGCATCGAAAACTTGGCCCCTGAACGGACCGAAACAAGGAGGGGATTCTCTTTATCCCCAAGCTTCATTCCCATGGCCTTCTCTACCTTCTTGAGGTTCACCAGCACCTGGTCCCACATGCCAGGAGGATATTTCTTTTTGTTCTTGAAGTACTCGTTACACGCCTCAGTGGTAATGGTAAACCCTGAGGGTACCGGAATTTTGAGGTTCGTCATCTCGGCAAGTCCTGCTCCCTTACCTCCCAGCAGGTCTTTCATCTTGCCGCTTCCATCGGCCTTTCCACTCCCGAAGAAATACACTTGTTTTTTCATAGCCATAGCATGCCTCCTGCGAAGGATTTGCGAACCCTTAGTTTTTTGGATTATCAAGAAATTTTGCTCTCAAGACGCTCCCCGCCTGCGAGCAAAAAATTTTACCATACCTTCAGTTTTTTGGGAAGAAAAATCTATCTCCCGACAATATCCGCTGCCATATTTCCCACTTCTGTGGTGGAATACCCCATGCTTCCTGCAGCAAGGCCCTTGATCTTCGTTGAGGTGAGCTCCATCACCGCTTTTTCCACGGCTTCCGCTGCCTTGGCTTCCCCGAGATTATCGAGCATCAGGCCTGCTGCCAGAATCGCGGCAAGGGGGTTTATGATATTTTTTCCCTTATATTTCGGGGCAGAACCACCCATCGGCTCGAACATCGAGACCCCTTTGGGATTGATATTCCCTCCGGCTGCAATGCCGAGTCCACCTTGGATCATGGCCCCAAGGTCTGTAATAATGTCCCCGAACAGATTATCTGTGACAATCACATCGAACCATTCAGGGTTTTTTACAAACCACATGGTGATGGCATCCACATGGGCGTAGTCAGTCTTAATGCCGGGGTATTCCTTTCCGACTTCATAGAATGTCCTCTCCCAGAGATCGAAGGCATAGGTGAGGACATTTGTCTTGCCGCAGAGGGTGAGCTTGTTAGCCTTGTTTCTTTTCTTTGTAAGTTCAAAGGCAAATCGGATGCACCGTTCCGCGCCCTTCCTTGTATTGACAGAGACCTGTGTTGCGATCTCATCAGGGGTGCCCTTCCGCAGGAATCCTCCGGCACCAGTATAGAGCCCTTCTGTGTTCTCCCTCACCACGACGAAGTCGATGTCCTCCGGCTTTTTGTCTTTCAGCGGGCAGTCAACCCCGGGAAAGAGCTTTACCGGGCGGAGGTTAATATACTGGTCAAGCTCAAACCTCATCCTAAGGAGTATGCCCTTTTCCAGGATCCCTGGTTTTACCTCCGGGTGTCCGATCGCGCCCAAGTAAATGGCGTCAAACCTTCTCAAGTCATCAAAGATAGTCTCTGGAAGGAGTTCGCCTGTTTTCAGATATCGCTCGCCTCCGAAATCAAAAGAGGTGTAATCCAGCTTGAATCTGTATTTCCGGGCCGCTGCATTCAGCACCTTGATCCCTTCTGCTACGACCTCGGGGCCGGTCCCGTCTCCGCCGATCACCGCTATCTTATATGTCTTCGACATGCTGTTCCTCCTTTGTCACTGATATGTTAAAGACTCACCCCTGCGGAGCGGGCGTTATTATAGCAGATAGGCACCAAAAGTAGCAGCAAGACGACCTTTTTTCTGTTTGGCGTGGTAGTGAAGTTCACATTTTTGTCGCGCTGCCGCCACACTGTGGAAAATGCCGCGTACCACAATCATTGTCCCGTCGTGAACCACCCATTACGGCCACGCCTGATCCCCTCTCAGTCAGTGTCCTGGTAAACGAGCATTTCTCTCTTCTTTGTCTGTCTTCGGCTTCATGAAAAGTTTTCCAATCACGATAACATTCCGAAACTTAGTGCGTACAGGCTTTGGTATTGCCTTCAAAATAAGCGCGCCGAGTCCTGCCAAAACGGCAAATCCTCCTGCTGACATAGAGATCGTGGTCCAACCAAAATTTACAACTAGATAACCTGCAACAACGCCGCCCAGGATGCCGCCGAATCCCTTTGTGGTGTACACAACGCCACAGTTGGTCGCAGCCATGGGTGATTTCGAATAGATGAGATACAACTGAGGGGTCTTAAGCATTTCTACGGGAGAGGCGCAGGCCTGACGGGACAGATCAGTGCCGGTTTCTCAATTTTTCTCAATATCAATGCACCCATAGCGGATACAATTGCCAGAATCGCCATCGTAAAGAACGCGGCTGTCCAGCCGTACTTAACAACCATCACTGATCCCAAGGCGCCTCCAATAAGTCCACCAAAGCCCTTCGCGCTATACATAATGCCATAGTTTGTCGCCAGATACGTCTGACCATACCTATCGGCAGTAAGCGGCGGGAAGAATGCAAACATCGGTCCGCAACAGAAAAACGCCAGGCACAATATCGCAGTGAACAGTATCGGATCCTTCCCAAAGATGGGCAATGCCGCATATGCGATACCACAGATCACAAAGTCTATAGCCATTGCCTTTTCGCGTCCTATTTTATCGGATATAATACCCCAGACCACCCGGCCTGCGCCATTGGCTATCGCATACAGTGAGGCGGCCAGCAATATGACGTTGCTGGCTATGCCGATTTCTTTTGCAAATGGTTTTACTGAGGGGGTCAAGAACATATAGCCTATCGCCATGCCAACAAATATTCCGTATATTAGATAGAATTGTCCGGTTTTGAACATTTCCACAGGATTACATCCTCTGACTTCCCCTTCCTTGCCCGCGACAGGCGTGCTTTTGGACTCTGCTGCTGATTCCCATGAGGGGAATCTGAGGACCTGTGCAATGACCAAAAGCACCGCTGCAAAACCTATACCGCTGTAAAGAAACGCTTCCTTATAGCCGACATGAGCTATTAAATAACCGATGATTGGAATGAACGGGGCAGCCCCTGACCCAAATCCCGCCGCCATAATGCCAGAGGCAAGACCACGTTTTTTAGGGAACCATTTAAGTGCAGCAGCAATGCCTCCGGTGTAAATGAAGCTGGCTCCAATGCCCGCAGTGCCATAGAGGACATACAATGTGGCCAAGTTATCAGCATATCCCATCCCGCCCCATCCGACAGCCACACATAGACCAGCCACAGTAAAGAACAGTCTTGTTCCAAACTTATCCAATAGAAATCCGGTGAGCGGAGCGGCATACGTCATCAAGGCAATAAAAATCGCAAAGGCTAACTGAACACTTGGAAGGGACCATTGAAATGCTGTTTTTAGCTCGGGGACAAAAAGCGTCCATGCGTACTGAAGACTGGAAATCATCGCCATGCCACACACGCCTGCGACTAATTGAACCCAATTATTCCTGATGAATGAACCATAGACTTGCTTGGAATCTGAACTATCCGCCTTAGCCATCTTTCCTCCATACCGGTTTTAGGTGCAGGGTCTCACTTGACCCTGCACTATTTTGTATTCCGGAGCCTGCTATTTTTTACGGCGCGCTATGGGAGCTGCCTCCACAGGTTTTGCCGAAGCCTTGACCCTCTGAATCTTCTCGTCCACAAAGGCCTGCATTTTCGCAATATGCTCCTCTTTCAGATGAGAGAAGCGTCCCTGATGCTTCATGTATTCGCTTACGGGCTTGTATTTCTTGGGGATATGTGAATACTTGAAATCACCGCTTTCCCACTCATAGAGGGTCCACATCCCTGTCTCCACCGCAAGCTTACCCATCTCCATGGTTAGTTTCTCGTCAAACTTCCAGCCCTTGGGGCACGGCGTAAGCATATGGATGAATGTAGGACCAGGGTAACTAAGTGCCTTCCGCACTTTGTTCATCAGGTCAAGGGGATAAGCCACAGAGGTGGTTGCCGCATATTTCAGTAATGGATGGCCACCGATGAAAAGTTGCGGGGGGTCCTTGGGGAAAAGAGTCTTCCCTTCCGGGATCTCTTTGCCGGGAGGAGTAAAAGTGGTGTTCGCCCCATACGGTGTCGTGGGTGATGTCTGGATGCCTGTGTTGGCATAGGATTCATTATCGTAGCAGATGAAGAGGACTTTATGCCCCCTATATATCATTGCCGAAGCAGCCTGGAGGCCGATATCAACCGAACCGCCGTCACCTGCCATAACGATAATATTCGGAAATGGACCGCTGTATTTGCCTTTGCGAGCAAGCACCTTGTATGCTGCTTCGATACCCGATGCCACTGCACCGCCATTGGTGATCTGGGCATGTATCCAGGACACTGCATAGGGAGTACAGAGATAGCTGGAATTCGCTACATACATGCACCCTGTAGGTCCGATGAATATGGTGTCCCTGCCCGCGGCCTTTGCCACAAGGCGGTAGTTCAGTGCAGGGCCGCACCCTGCGCAAGTGCGGTGTCCCGGCACATACATCTCTTCTCTGGGAGCACCTTTGAACGACTTTATCGGCTCAAAGGTCTGGTATTTATAGTCAAACGGTTTCATCTATTGTCCTCCTTGTAATCAGTTAAATTTTATCCTTCGAAGCCTATCCAGTATACGTATTTTTGAGCCCTCTTTTCCTTGATCATCTGTGAGAGGATCTTTGCCATGAATTCAAAATCTTCAGGCCAGATTGTCTCTCCACCAAGGCCGGCCATGAAAGAGGTTGTGAGAGGCCTCTCGTCCAGGTCATAAAGAGAGGCGCGAAGCTCATGAATCAGGTTACCGCCCCTCGTAGCCCCTCCGTAGGAGGTGCTGGTCTCTATGGTTCCCACTGCCTTGATATGCCCCATAGATTCGGCAATCTGCTGGGTCGGCCACGGACGGATCCAACGGGGCCGAGCCATCCCGGCCTTCACCCCTTGTTTACGGAGCGCATCCACAGATTTCCTGCAGGTATTGGCGTGGGCACCCTGAATAAAGAATGCTATCTCAGCGTCTTCCAGCCTGTATTTCTCGAGGAATGGGTCATACCTGCGGCCAAAGAGACGGTTGTAATCTTCTGTAGCCTCCTTGATAACCTTCGGGAGTTCGAGGAAGGTAGCCGCCCTCTGCGCATCCATGGGTGCTCCCTGATCAGGTCTGATCTGCGGACCGTGAGACACAGGGCATGTGGTACTTATAGGATGAGGAGCGCTATAAGGGGGGAGGAACTCCCTCACCTGTTCTAGATCTGCGAGCTTCACTTTGTCTGGAATATGGGAGATGAAATACCCGTCCTGACAGGTCATTTGCGGAAGCATAATGCGCGGGTCCTCACCAATACGATAACCCATCAGGGTATTATCGAATACCTCCTGGGGGCTGGAGGCCCAACCAAGTATCCAGCCCTGGTCCCTGGTGGACATCGCATCGGTATGCTCAGAGCCGAAATCTCCAGGAGGGTCAAGCGTACGGTCAGCAATTGCCATTTGGAGGGGATAACGCCCGCCTGCTACGGGGCTATATAATTCAAAGGCATAGGTGACTCCCACGCCTGCGCTCCCTGTCAGAGCGCGTGCACCGCAGGCAGAGGCGCCTAACACCACGGACAGCTGCGCATGCTCACCCTCGCCATGCACAAATTCTGCGTCCAGTTCACCGTTGGCGACCATCTTGGCAAGCTCCATCATAATCGCAGTGTAGGGGCGGATGGGGTAGGAGCAGATCACTTCAACTTCTGCAAGCTTAGCAGCCTGGGCAGCGGCTGAGCAACCGGTCAACATTTTTTCCTGAGCCATTATATTATTTCCTCCTCTCTAAAAGGGTTTTTCGAGGCGGACCACTCCGTCCTCAAAATCAAGTTCGGGAACTGCGCTCAATGCATCTGCAGGGCATTGCTTGATGCAGATCTGACATCCCTTACAGAAACTTGCGTTCCATTCCATCATGTCGGCTTTTTCATTGTATGACCAGCATGAATCAGGACACGCAATATAGCAGGTAAGACAGCGTGTGCACTTCTTGTGGTCGATCACAGGACGGACAATCCTCCAGTTCGATGTCATGAAAAGGTCCTGTTGGCGTTCCGGGGCCAGCGTTACCGCTCCAAAGGGTACTGCCCTGTCGTGAGGGACATTGATTGTCCCGAATTCTGGAAGCTTTTTTTTGGACATAGAATCCTCCTTCTCTGTATTGTTTACGCTCGTAGCTTTTTCTTACCCACCCCATGAGTATACCGCGCGGGCTTTGCGAAACTTCTGCAGTTTCACTTCGTTATAGCCTCTTTCCATCCCCGCAACATCCTTGACGATCTTGGCAACATTTTCCTTCTTGGCCATACCGGTCACCCTTGCCATAGCGCCGACGATTGGGGCTGCAATGCCCGCGCCGACTCCCACGGCGTCAACGCCTCCTTCGGAACCGGAGAAGTCAACCGTTCTCACTCCCGAAATACCGTCTGCATCTACCGTGGCAATAGCGCCGAGTAGTTCGGCGTTGGGGATAAACTTGAGCATATAGTCGATCGGGCGGCTGGTATTTATAAGCAAAAGACCACCTTCAGGCATGCCTCTCAGCACATTAATCCCCTTGACTATGGTAGGCTCAGCCACAACGACCACGTCAGGATGGTCATTTGTATATACGTACTTGTGCTCAATCTCCTCGTCACTGACCCTGACATATTTGCGTGTGGTGACCAGCACCCGGTCCGGCAGGTCTTCATAATTGTCGAATACCTGCACATGCTTCCCTTCCATTGCAACCGCATTTCCAAAAGCGCTCGCAATGTCACGGCCTTCCTTGTCCATGACAACCCCTCGCGTCCATATTGTGATTTCGTGAACTTTGGCCATACACATACCTCCTCAGTATTGGCCGGTAAGACCGGCCGGTTAAAGAACCCAAAAGAAACCTAATTCATAGTTGTTAATGATCAACTAATCGCATTTCCCACCTCCTTTTCTTTTGAATAATGTCCCTTCCACTCTCTCCAGATGGCGAACCATTGCCTTTCGGGCCGCAGCGCAATCACCACTTTTTACGGCAGCAAGGATCTTCTGGTGTCCCAAAAGTGATTCTTTTGAACGGACTGCATTTTGAAGGTACCCTTGACGGGTCTCTTCCAATAGATCAACGAGGGCAAGAAGAAGACGCCCCAAGGCACGGTTTTTTGCCATTCGCGCAAGGATAGTATGGAACGCAGAATCGGTTTCCAGGCTGCTGACTCCGTTTTGAATGTCCTGTTCCTGCTTCCCTATAATCGCCTCAAGCTCCCTGATCTCCTCGTTTGTTGCGCGTCCGGCGGCAAGCTGCGCTATGGATGGCTCAATCAGCTTGCGGATGTAAAATATGTCCATGAGGTCATCCTTCCCATGGAAAAGGGCAGCGGCAAGGGGCTGTACGAGGGCCTCCTCACTTGAGGCGAGCACATAGGTGCCGTTTCCCTGTCTGCTCTCAACCAGCATCATGGACTCCAGGGTGCGGATGGCTTCCCGCACTGTAGCGCGTGAGACCTTGAAGATCTCTGTCAGCTCCCTTTCAGCAGGGAGTTGATCACCTTTTTTCAGTCTTCCCTTCTCGATGAGATCACGAATCTGCTGCACGATGTCTTCATATGCCTTTTTCTTTTCAACTGCCTTCAGCATGTCAATGTTCCTTTTTCTTCCTCGCTTCGTTTAGCGCTGCCCTAAAATGAACTGCGGATACCGAAAGCTTCTCCGCGTTCTTCCCCTCAGATACCTGAACCAACTGGGCGATTGCGAGCATTGTTGCTTTCCTGCAGATGGATGCGATATCCGAGCCCACCATCCCTTCAGACTCTCTGGCCAACTCCTTCAGATTCACATTATCGCTAAGGGGTTTTCCCGCAGTATGCACTACAAAAATCTCCCAACGCTCCTGCTCATCGGGAACAGGGAACCTGAGTATGAAATCAAGGCGGCCTGCCCTGAGCAGCGCAGGGTCGATAAGATCCTCACGGTTGGTGGCTCCCAGCACGATGACCTGCGAAAGGTCACTCAAGCGATCCAGCTCATTGAAAAACTGGCTCGACATACGTTCCACTGCCCCGCTTTCGCTGGAAACGCCTCTTCTGGTTACCAGCGCATCTATTTCATCAAAGAAGAGGATGCAGGGTGCTGATTGTTTTGCCTTTTTGAAAAGCTCATGAAGGGCTTTTTCCGATTCCCCCAGCCATTTTGAAAAAAGGATGGGTCCGCTTACGGAGATGAAATTCAATCCGGTCTCACCAGCCAGGGCCTTTGCCAGAAGGGTCTTGCCGGTTCCTGAGGGACCGGTAAAAAGGATTCCTCTCGGAGCGGCTATCTTGCCTGCGGCAAAGAGTTCCGGGTATTTGTAAGGCCACTTTACGGTGGAGGTGAGGGTCTCCTTGATGTCCCTAAGGCCACCCACATGCTCCCACCTGACTGCGGATCTCTCGGTAAAAAACTCACGGGTCGCTGTAGGGTCAATCTCCCTGAGGGCGTTCAGAAAGTCCTCCATGCTGACCCGAAGATGTTCCTTTGCGCTGCTGAACTCGAAATCACCGTTTTTCACGCAGGCGAGATATTTCCGCAGGGTGACCATTCCTGCCTCCTTGCACAGTGCTTCCAGGTCAGCCCCTACAAAACCATGGGTAATCTGGGCAAGGCGTCCCAGGTTCACGTCGGATGAGAGCGGCATGCGTCTGCTGTGAACCTTCAGTATGGCAAGCCGTCCTTCAGCATTGGGAACCGGGATTGCAATTTCCCTATCAAACCGTCCGGGACGGCGGAGGGCTGGATCTATCATCTCGGGAATATTGGTAGCACCAATCACAATCACATGGCCTCTGGAGACCATACCATCCATGAGCGCAAGGAGCTGGGCAACAACCCTTTTCTCCACATCTCCCAGGACGTCCGCACGTTTTGGGGCTATTGCATCAATCTCGTCGATAAAGATTACGCTTGGTGCATTCTGTGACGCTTCTTCAAAGATTTCCCGCAGCCTCGCTTCGCTCTCCCCGTAAAATTTATGAATAATTTCAGGACCGTTGACTCTGATGAAATGGAGCTTTGCTTCGCTGGCAATAGCCCTTGCGATAAGGGTTTTCCCGGTGCCGGGCGGTCCGTAGAGGAGCACGCCTTTGGGGGCTTCGATTCCCAGACGTTCAAATACCTCGGCGTGGTACAGGGGGAGCTCCACCATCTCGCGAATAAGCTTCAGCTCTCTCTCGAGCCCTCCGATATCTTCATAGGAGACAGACGTATCACTCTCAGGGGTATAGTCAGGCTGGGTTAAGACGAATTTGGTAAGCTGGTTAATGATAACCCCCCCTGAGGGCGATGTGCCCTCCACTCTAAAGAAGCGATCCTTTCCCCCAAAGGGTGGCACATTGATCTTATCACCCTGAATTACGGGAAACCCCTGCAGAACCTTTCCGAAATATTCCAGTTCAGCTTCACTGGGGAGCGGGCAGTTGACATCCAAAGGATACAGGACAATACTTGCTGCGGTCTTACGGGGAACCTTTTGGACTCTTACTGTGTCCCCCACATTCACCTGGGCATTTTCCCTGGTGATGCCGTCTATCTGGATCAGTCTCTTTCCCCTGTTCTGGTCAGCAATTGCAGTGATTCGTGCAACGGTCTTCTGGTTGCCCGAGATTTCGATGAGGTCCCCTAGGGTAGCATCCAGCACTTTCATGTCGTCTGAATCGAGGCGGGCCCATCCCTGGCCCACGTCTTCGATAAATGCTTCGCTTACTTTCAGTTCCAGATCTGCTGCCATCACCGGATCCTGCATGCCCTTCCCTTTAGACTATTTTTTCGAACATATCCTTGGTCACCCCGCATCTTGGACAGACCCAGTCATCAGGCAAATCCTCAAAAGCGGTTCCGGGCTCAATGCCGGTATCCGGATCGCCCT
>DASPUA010000213.1:0-11351 GCA_035623135.1 Thermodesulfovibrionales bacterium
TGATCCCTGAGGCAATGCGCATGGTATGCGCACAGGTCATGGGGAATGATACCGTCATCGCTATAGCCAACGCCTCAGGCGATTTTCAGCTCAATGTGATGCTGCCGGCCATTGCACATAACATTATCCAGTCCATCACTATTCTCTCACACGCGTCGCGCTTGCTGGCTGAAAAAGCCATAAAGGGATTCGCAGTGAACGAGGGGCATATGACTGAACTGGTGTTGAGGAACCCCATAATCGCCACTGTGCTGAATCCCCTCATAGGGTATGACAAAGCGGCAGAGGTGGTGAAGAAAGCATTAAGGGACAAAAAGACCGTAAAGCAGGTGGCAGTGGAGATGGGGTATCTGAACGAAAAAGAGGCGGACAAACTATTAGATCCGGCAAAGATGACCAGGCCCGGATTTTCTGAATAGAAAAAGCTCGAGGAAATAACGTCAGGCTTACTGTCCTTTTGACTTGCCTTTCAGAACTGTAAAGAGCTCACCAGCACTGCTCCCCGGATTGATACGCACCCCTTTGTACCGCTCCTCCAGCTCTTTCCTCAGACCCTTAAAGTCTCCCTGGTCCTTGGTCCTTATCACAAGCCTTCTATAGCCCTCCTTCACCCACTCATACGAGGTGAGGATACTCTGGAGACGGTAGCCATGGTTCCTGATAACATCAGCGACATCTTTTATTGTGCCTGGCTTATCCTCTATAGTCAGGTATATCCTGATCCCCCCGTGCCTCACCCCGGTGATGCCGATGAGGACACGAAAAATATCTCGGTCAGAAATAATTCCCACGACCTTTCCGCTTTCCAGTACCGGTAGGCATCCTATATTCTGGTCGTACATGAGTGCTGCGGCTTCTTCCACCGGTGTATCGGGCGTGGTGGTCACCACCTTGGTATTCATCACTTCCCTGATCTTTGTCTTTGCAAAAATATAGTGAAGCTCGTAGATATCAAGGGTCGTGCACTTGGAAGGGGTAAATTCCTTTATGTCCCTGTCCGAAATAATCCCCTTAAGCTTCTCGTCCTTGACCACCGGGACATGCTTTATCTTTTTTTCCTTCATCAGGCTTACTGCATCCGACACACTTTCATCAGGACTGATGGCGAATACCTTTCTTGTCATCCAGTGCGATACAAACATTCTCCACCTCCAAAAAACAGATTAATTAAGGTTAAGGGAAGAAGATCCTTCAGCGGCTCCAATCTCTACCTTACCCCGATTCGTTCTCATACCCCAAGGTACGCAGTCTTCACATGTTCGTCTCCCAGTAATGAGTGACCTGTTCCCTCCAGCACCATTTTACCGCTCTCAAGCACATAAGCCCTGTCAGCAATGGCAAGGGTCTGTTTCACATTCTGTTCAACGATCAGCACGGTGGTCCCCTCTTCCCGTATCTTTTTTATTACATTGAATATCTCGCGTACAAGAATCGGAGCGAGTCCAAGGGAAGGTTCATCGAACATCAGCAGTTTCGGCAATGACATCAATCCTCTCCCCACCGCGGCCATTTGCTGCTCCCCGCCGCTTAATGTGCCAGCTATCTGTCTTCTGCGCTCTTTGAGTCTGGGAAAAAGTTCATATACCATCTCCTTTGTCTGCTCCCTCTTTTTCTTTCCTTCACCTCTCAGTGAGCCCATGTCCAGATTTTCCTCCACTGTCATTTCCACAAAAAGTCTCCTTGCCTCAGGGCAGAGGGCGATACCCATCTCGACGAGTCTATATGCTTCGACCTTGTGGATGGCTACGCCATCAAACAGTATCTCTCCATTCCTGGGCCGCAATATCCCGGAAATCGTCTTCAGGGTCGTTGATTTGCCCGCTCCATTTGCACCGATAAGAGCCACCACTTCACCCTTTTTCACGTTAAAGGAAACATCCCAGATCACCTGGACATCACCATAGAACACATCGAGAGTTCTTATCTCAAGCACTCGTTTCCTCTCCCAGATATGCTTCCACCACAAGGGGGTTTTGTGCAATCTCCCTGGATGTCCCCTCGGCAATCTTCTCTCCATAGTTGAGGACCACTATCCTGTCAGAGATGGACATAATGACCTTCATGTGGTGCTCAATGATCATGATGGTTATTCCCTTTGCCTTTATCTTTTTTATGATCTCAATGGACTCATCAAGCTCATGGGGGTTAAGTCCAGCAAAGGACTCGTCCAGGAGAAGCAACTCAGGCTGCGTTGCAAGTGCCCTTGTGATCTCAAGTTTTTTCCGCTTTCCCAGGGGCAGGCCTTTAGAAATCATTTCTTTATCGTCAACAAGACCGGTAAACTCGATTGTCTCCATCGCGATTGCCTCTGCCTGGGGCCTGCCCTTTACCCTCAGAAACGCTGAGGCGATGACGTTATCGAGTACGCTCATCCTCTGCAAGGGCTTCACTACCTGAAAGGTCCTCGCAATTCCCAACCTGCAGATTTGATGCGGTCTGAGCCCGGATATTTTCCTGTCATGAAAGAACACCTCACCTTTTGCAGGCTTATAAAAACCGTTCACCACATTAAACATGGTAGTCTTCCCCGCGCCATTCGGTCCGATGAGACCGAGTATTTCTCCTTTCTTGAGATCAAAAGAGACATCATTGATGGCAGCGAGCCCGCCGAAAAACATCGAAACCTTCCTGACAGAGAGCAGGCTCATTGCGATGCCCTCCCTACTCCCAAAAGTCTCCTGAGCTTAGGGAAATCACCCACGATGCCGTTGGGCAGGAAGATGATGATAATGATCAGAAGGATTCCGAAAAAGGTATGGTGCGCGGCACCGAGCCTGGGGATTGTCCGGATGATCTCAGCAAGGAATACCATAATGATAGCACCCACAAAGGGCCCCCAGTAGGTTGCTACTCCCCCAACCATCACGACCATGATCGTGACGATTGAGATGTCATGCAGGGCAAAGACGATCTTAGGATCAATGTATCCCATGTAGTTCATATAAAATGCTCCTGCAAGTCCAGTGATAACCGCGCTCAGGCTGAGCGCAATAGTTTTATAGAGCGTTGTGTTAATGCCTAGGGATTCTGCGGCGTCCTGATCTTCGCGGATCGCCACAAAATAGTATCCGAGTTTGGATTCTATCACTCGTTTCACCAAAAAGAACGCAAATATGGCAAGGATCAGAATGATATAGAAGTACCAGGTCTTCTCAATCCAGGTTCTTTCCCTGATCATGATTCCGAGATCGCCGTCTGTAATCGTCGGAAGGTTTTCTGCCATGACTCTCAGGATTACGCCCATTGCGAGCGTACCGAGCGCAAAGAACGGGCCTCTCAGCCTCAGGCAGATATAGCCGATGACAAGAGCAAAGAGCGTGACAATGATAATGCTGAGAGGCAAGCCCCACCAGGCAGAAATACCAAGCTTATTATAGAGTATCCCGGCTGTGTATGCGCCTGCGCCAAAGAACGCCGCATGACCGAATGATACCTGGCCGCAATAGCCGCCTAAGAGGTTCCATGCCATCCCGATCACTGACCACATAATCACAAGGATCAGGATATGCATCCAATAGGAGCTGAGGCCAACAAGCGGCAAAACAGCAAGGATTCCGATTATAATGAGAGGGAATGCCTTCTTCATTTTCCAAGTCTCCTCTTCTTGAAGAGCGACATGATGCCTCCCGGCACAAAAATAAGAGCAGCCACAAAGATCATAAATCTGCCCACCGGCGCCCATCCCATGCCTGCATAGGTGGAAGTGAGGGATTCAAATATGCCGAGAATAAGACCCCCGACAATTGCTCCGACCGTCGAGCCAAGGCCGCCGAGGATCGTAATGACAAAGGCTATTAGGGTAAACTGGCCTCCCAAGTCAGGGTAGAGATAGTAGATAGGAATGAAGAGGCATCCTGCTGAGCCCACAAGGGCAGAGCCAAGACCAAAGGTAACCACCCGCATCCTTTCCACATTGACGCCCATGAGCAGGGCCGCGTCCTTGTCCTGGGCAGTCGCCCGGATCGACTTGCCCATATCGGTCTTCGTAAGGAAAAACCAGAGGGCAGCCGTAATGATAACGGCAACGCAGAACGAGACGGACCACGGCATTGAAAGCGAAAGCTCGATTGGGGATGTCCTCCAGTAATCGGACAGATACCACGCCCTGGTTGCATATTCGACCGGCGTACTCTTGTAATCGGATGAGAATATAATAGTGGCGATGTTGGCGAGCACCATGCCTATGCCTACGGTAAGGATGACCTGGTTTTCCGGGATGATTGCCTCTGCCTTCAGCACCGGATTTATGAGATACTTTTGAAGCAGGATGCCGAGAATAAAAAGAACCGGAGCTGCTATCAAAATAGAAAGATACGGATCTATATGGAATAACGAGAAGAGTACGTATGCAATATACATGGCGACCATCATGAGCTCTCCATGGGCGAGATTGATTATCTTCATGACACCCATGATGAGGGTCATCCCAATGCCAATCAGGGCATACAGGCCTCCCAACAGGAGGCCTGATATCAGTGTCTGCAGCAGTACTTCAATCTGAACTGATGTCACTGTTCGCCTCGTTCGTTCTCTTCCTCGCTCCCTGCCCTGCTATTTTCTCTCCCTCCAGGTAGGGATCGGAAAGACATATTTTTTACTGGCAATGCTATCCGGGTATACACATTCATGTTCTCCCTTAATAACCTGCAGGACGATGGTGTCCATAAAATTCTGGTTCTGGTATCCTTCCTTGTCCTCAAACTTGATCGGGCCGAAGGCAGTGGAAATATTTGTTGCCTTAAGAGCATCACGGATGCCGTCAGGTGTCCAGTTCCTCGCCCGTTCGAGGGCATCCCTCACGACATAAAGAGCAGAGTACGCCGAGGCTCCATGGTATGAAGGATAATCGCCGTAAAGCTTTTTGTACTTTTCGGCATATTCCCTTACCCCGGGCTGCTTCATCTTGAAGCACCACAGTGACGCGGTCATGACTGACTCTGCAGCATCCTTTGCATTATCAATGAACTCAGGTATTGCGAATCCGGCAGCCCCCCCCGCAAAAAGCTTTGCGTCTATCCTCAGTTCCTTGATCTGCTTCATGAGCAGCGATGCGTCCATGACATAGGACACCATATAGATGACGTCTGGTTGGGCGGCCTTGACCTTCGAAAGCAGCGGCTTGAAGTCAACAGACCCGGCCTCGTACTTTTCCTTCAGGATAACCTTCACTCCTATCTTCTGTGCATCCTTTTCCATGGCGTCGGCCCCCGAGGTACCGAATGCAGAACTTTCGTAGAGTATCGCCATCGTCTTCGGCTTCACCACATTTTTTATAAAATCGACTAACCCGTCTGCATAATGGGCATTCACTGCATTCTGGCGGAAGACATACTTATAGTTCTTCTGGGTTATGTCGTCATCGGCACTGGCAACAACAAGGTAGGGGGTCTTTCTCTCTTCGGCAACAGCTGCAACTGCCTTTGCGCATGCCGATGTGTATTCCCCGACAATTAGTGGCTGTTTTTTAGTGTCGATCAGTTTTTCGACAATCGCACGCGCTGTCTCTGGCTTAGCTCCTGAATCTTCAAAGGAAAGCGCGAGTTTCTTCTGTTTGATACCGCCCTTCGCATTGATTTCCTCCGCGGCAATCTCATAGGACTTCTTCATCATCTCACCGAACTTAGCCTGTTTTCCTGTAAGGGGCAGCGGGATGACCAACTGAAAGGTATCCGCCGCATACACAGTAGCTGAGAACATACCCACGACGAAACACATGACCACAACCAGCGAAAGACGTCTCATGGCAACCTCCTCTTTTGACACTGAAAAATTTCCCCGCGTGTATCGCAGCTACCTATTCCGGGGTTTTGCGTTACTCATTACATACAATGATTAAGAAAAGTGTATACCCTTATTTTGGAGAGCATGCCCTGCGTACGATGCACTTGAGAAAGCATATGGCTATTTTCTCGCAAGCCCTGTCTTCCTCACCGCCTCAGCCACGGCGTGCGCGACGTTGGTGACCACTTTTCGGTCAAACCCGCTGGGAATGATATAATCCTCATGGAGATCCTCATCTCTGATGGTATATGCAATAGCCTTGGCAGCAGCGAGCTTTACCTCTTCATTGACACCCCTGGCCCTGGCATCCAGCAACCCCCTGAATATGCCGGGGAACCCCAGCATATTGTTTATCTGGTTGGGATAATCAGAACGTCCAGTGGCCAGTATCCGCACAATCGGAAGCGCATCCTCAGGAGCTATCTCAGGGTCAGGGTTCGCAAGGGCAAAGACTGTGGGCTCCTTTGCCATCCATCTTATATCCTCGGGCGTTATGATGTTCGGTGTTGACAACCCGATAAGGACATCCGCGCCCTTCATTGCATCAGCTATACATCCCTTGATCTTCCGGGGGTTGGTCATTTTCGCGAGTGCCCTGTTCGAGTGGTGCATACCTTTCTTTCTCCCTTCGTAAAGTGCCCCTGCCCTGTCGCATACGATTATCTCCCTCGCCCCATATGCCAGCAGTATTTTTGTCGTGGCAGTACCCGCTGCACCGGAACCCACCACAACGATCCTGAATTTCCTTATATCCCGCTTCAATAACCTCGAGACATTAATCAGTGCAGCGAGCACCACAACTGCAGTTCCATGTTGGTCATCGTGAAACACAGGGATATCAAGCTCTTTTCTCAACCGTGCCTCAATCTCGAAACAGCGAGGCGCAGAGATATCCTCAAGATTGATGCCTCCGAAGGGCGTCGCGATATGTTTCACTGTACTGATGATCTCCTCGGGGTCCTTTGTGTCCAATGCAATGGGGAAGGCATCGATGTTTGCGAATTCCTTGAAAATCATGGCCTTACCCTCCATCACCGGCATGGCCGCCTCAGGCCCTATATCACCCAGACCAAGAACTGCGCTCCCATCAGTAACCACAACAACGGAATTCCCCTTAATGGTATATCGGTACGCGTGGTCCTTATGCTCCATGATATCCCTGCAGACTCTTGCCACGCCCGGGGTATATACCTTGGAGAGGTCTTCCCTGTCCTTTATGTGCATCTTATTATGAATCTCTATTTTCCCACCTTCGTGGGCAGAGAAGGTCCTGTCCATAACCCTGAGTACCTTAACACCTTCCACTCTCCTGATAGAACTGACGATCTTCTTCTCGTGCTGCTCGTCACGGGCATTTACCGTAATATCCCGAACGATTTGGCCCTTTTCCACACGGACAATGTCGATGGCACCCATGTCTCCCCCCGCCTGGCTGATAGCGTTCGCAATGCGGGAGAACATACCAACACGGTTTTCTATGGCTGCACGAACCGTTAAGCTGTAGCTTGGACTTGGGACTCGCATCCTTTCTACCTCCTTCGGGCTTGCAAAGGCAGTACCAGTACTAACGATATCAAATTAAACCTCTTATTTCAATCATAGAAAGGGACGTTCTTACACTGAGAAACACCCTCCCACGGGACATCCTGGCACTGACAGCAGACTCACAGCACAACAGGCAGAATACCAGATACAAACATCGAAAGAAATAATCGAACACCTCACTGAAAAAAAGTGGAGCACTTTTCCTATCCCTTCCAGGCATTCATCAGCGACTATATTTCAGCGATATCCAATAACTTCAAAAGGATTATCACCGCATAAACTCGTGACCCATTGCCTCAAAAAGAACCGTGTGTCGTTGAGGATTGGCACGGGTCAGATTAAAAGTCGTGCCAATATCTCCGATCTTTTTACACCTTCTCGAACATGTCCTTTGCTGCACCGCACACAGGACAGGTCCATTCATCCGGGATTTTCTCAAAGGGCGTACCCGGCGCTATCCCTCCGTCCGGGTCGCCTGTTTCCGGATCATAGATATAACCGCACACCGTACATTTCCATCTTGCCATACTGGGGAACCTCCTTAGTTCGCCTGAAATTCTGGGTATTTGCCTCCCGGTTCATGCGCATAATGCCGCACCATCTGGAAGCATCCTAACTTTATTCAGAATGACCAGGGCCTGTCAAGATAAATTTCATCGTGATATAATTTCTGTGTGGGAAAAGGCAAATGACATGCAGCTGACACGGGGAGAACTACAGGGAAGCACAGAACAGAACGAGGCGATCAGATGGTAATCCTTGTCACGAATGATGACGGCGTACACTCCCCGGGTCTCGTCGCACTTTTCAGGGCGATGAAGGAGATTGGAGATGCATACGTTGTTGCTCCCGATAGAGAGAGGAGCGCGGTGGGGCATTCCCTTACGCTCCACAGGCCTCTCAAGGTGGAGCAGATGAGGGACCATGTATATGCAATCAATGGAACGCCCACTGATGCGGTCGTGGTAGGGGTGAGCAAGATACTTCCGCAGAGGCCCGATATCGTGGTGTCCGGGATCAACCGGGGAGGGAACCTCGGAGATGACATCACCTATTCCGGCACGGTTTCTGCCGCAATTGAGGGAACGATTCTGAATATCCCCTCCTTTGCCGTCTCAACGCATGGAGAAAAGAACTTTCATTTTGAGACCGCGGCATTTTTTGCTGTCACCATTACCCGTTATATCTTGGAGCACCCCATGCCCTACGACACGTTCCTTAATGTGAATATTCCCAACCTCCCCAAGAGCCTTGTGAAAGGGATAAGGCTCACACGGCAGGGAAAGCGCATTTATGACAATTCCATACAGGAGGTGTTTTCCCCCCGTGGCGAACAGTACTATTGGATCGGGGGTGGAGTTCCCTACTGGGAACATGCGGAAGATACTGATTTTCATGCGATTGAGGAAGGGTATGTCTCTGTTACCCCCATACATCTCGATCTCACCAACTATGCTGCCCTTAAAATCCTCAAGAAACACCTGCATGTCTTTGACGGAGGCGAGAGACCGGCAGAGGGGGATTAGCGTATGAAGAGATATGACGTGGTGATTATTGGTTCAGGGCCGGCAGGAATCTTCTCTGCCATGGAACTCGCGGAACACAAACGAGGACTCAAGATCCTCATGGTGGAAAAAGGCAAGGACATAGACAAACGGCAATGTCCCATGGAGATAAGAGACATATCCTGCAACAAATGTCCCGAGTGCGACCTTCTGAGCGGCTGGGGAGGGGCCGGCGCCTTCAGCGATGGCAAACTGAACCTCTCTCCTGAGGTGGGCGGACATCTCTCAAGGTATGCGGATGTCGACACCCTCCAGTCACTTATCGACTATGTGGACAATGTATATGCGAGTCTGGGCGCGCCTCAGGAAGTGTATGGGACTCACTCCGAGCGCGTGAAGGACATTGAAAGGCTGGCATCCAAGAATGACCTTATTCTCATCCCTTCAAGGATACGCCACATCGGAACCGATCTTTGCAGGGGACTTCTCGAGAGAATGAAAGAGTCCCTCATTCATCAGGTGGATATGCTTTTTAATACCGAGGTGGAGAATATCCTTACTGAAGGCAGCAAGGTGAAAAGTGTCCGTTTGAAAAACGGGGAAGAGATTGTATCAGATTTTGTGGTCCTCGCGCCAGGAAGGGAGGGCTCGCGATGGCTGGAAGGTGAGGCAAAGGCGCTTCGACTCACCCTGCTCCAAAACCCCGTGGACATCGGAGTAAGGGTCGAACTTCCTGCACCTGTATTCGAGCATCTCACCTCTGTCACCTATGAGCCGAAACTCGTATATTACTCAAAAAAATTTGATGACAGGGTGAGGACCTTCTGCGTAAACCCCTATGGCGAAGTGGTAAAGGAATACCTTAAGGGAATATGGACAGTGAACGGCCACAGTTATACCAAGAGAAGGACCAACAACACTAATTTTGCGCTTTTAGTGAGCACTGTTTTTACAGAGCCCTTCAATGAACCCATCTCATACGGCGCCTATATTGCGCGGCTTGCGAATTTCCTGGGTCAAGGGGTAATTGTCCAGAGGCTGGGAGACCTCCACGCTGGAAGACGCTCAACCCATGAGAGAATATCAAAGGGGATCATACAGCCGACTCTGAGAGATGCTACCCCCGGAGACCTCAGCTTTGTCCTGCCTTACCGTTACCTCTCTGACATCATTGAGATGCTCGAAGCCCTCGAGAAGATCGCTCCTGGCGTGAACTCGCGACATACCCTTCTTTACGGGGTTGAGGTCAAGTTTTACTCCATGCAGCTGAAGCTCTCCACGAGCCTCGAGACAGAAATCGGTAACCTCTTTGCGATAGGAGACGGGGCTGGTGTGAGCAGAGGACTGGTGCAGGCGTCTGTCTCAGGGGTCATTGCTGCAAGAGAGATTCTGGGACGGCTCAGCACCTAGTCCGTAAACTGTCCCTATCCTTCCACTTACAATTCTGCACTCTGTGAGAATACTTTCCTCACCTCATTCAGCAAGACACCGTGTAGCGAATGATTCCCTGCAATAATATTCCCTGTGGAGAGAAATTCAGACCCCCCGCCAAAGTCGGTCACGATTCCTCCTGCCTCCTGTACGAGGATGCTCCCCGCAGCGATGTCCCATGGACTGAGGCCAATCTCGAAGAACCCCTCACACCTCCCGCAGGAGAGATAAGCAAGGTCAAGGGCTGCAGAGCCGGCCCTCCTCATGTCGCTTACTTTCTGAAAGACATTCCGGAAAAGTTCAAGGTATCTGTCGGTCATTTCTTTCCTTCTGAAGGGGAAGCCCGTGACAATGAGGGCATTGCCAGGATTGTCCAGCCGGGATACCCATATATGTTCGCCGTTCAGAAAGGCCCCCCTTCCCTTCTCTGCAGTGAAAAGCTCGTCCCGCAGCGGATCAAGGATTACTCCCAATCGTAATTCCCTTCTGTACTCGAGCGCAATGGAGATGGAGAAGACAGGATACCCATGGATATAGTTTGTGGTGCCATCAAGTGGATCAATGATCCAGCGGTACTCTTCTGTCCCCAGGTCCTTCCCGGACTCCTCGGCAAGGAATGCATGATAGGGAAAATGCCTCCTTATGGTCGCCATGATTTCCTGCTCTGACTCTCTGTCAACACGCGTAACAAAGTCAGATGCCTGCTTGAGGCTGATATCTTTCTCAGAGATACTGCCCAGGCTATTGAGCACAATCCTGCCTCCGCACCGTGCAGCCTCAACGGCAATCTCCATGAACTCATTTCTGTCAGGTGGCATGCTCTACTCCTTTACAAATATTTCGTCTATTGTACCACCAGTCGCGCCATTACGGGCTAATCGCCTCTCTCCTATTCATCGGAAAACCAATGGAATTTGAAAAGGAATGCTGCTACACTTATTTTTAGGAGGGGGACCGTCATATGGATACCATGGATTTTCAAAGGCTAAGAAATTTAATGGTGGACACACAGATAGTTTCAAGGGGGGTCAAAGATGCACGTGTAATCGCTGCCATGAGAAAGGTACCAAGGCACCTCTTTATGGATGA
>DASPUA010000214.1:0-6651 GCA_035623135.1 Thermodesulfovibrionales bacterium
CAACCGGAAATATGATGGTGCACAGACGGTATATTCCTCCGGATGTTCCGTGATACAATACCCTTGCCATGGACATACATCATCTCAGGATATTTGCGTCGGTCTTCAGGCACAAGAGCTTCTCAAAGGCATCGGAAGAACTCTTCCTGACCCAGCCGACGGTGAGCGACCATATCAAGACGCTCGAAGAAGAGCTGTCCTGCAGGCTCTTTGACAGGCTGGGAAGGTCCATTGTCCCCACAAAGGAGGCGGACGCCCTGTATACACATGCGGTGGAGATAATAGAAAAAGCCGACGTTCTCAAAGAGGTCATCGGAGAGGTCAGAAAAGAAGTTGCCGGTGAGTTGGTTATCGGCGCGAGCACCATTCCCGGCACATATCTCATGCCCTCCATTATCGCCGCATTCAGAAAGGCCCATCCCTCCACCTCATTTCAGATAATCGTCTCCGACTCAAGGGACATTGTCGGCAGGATTCTCAGGCATGAGTTCCTCATAGGGATTGTGGGGGCGAAACTGACCAATCACCAGATACATTACATCTCCTTCATGGAGGATGAAATGATCGCGGTGGCGGCGCCTTCCCTGATGAAGGACGGCGTGATAACGTTGCAGGACCTCACTAGGATCCCGATGGTGATGAGGGAGGAAGGGTCCGGAACGCGGCGTGAGGTCGAAAAGATCCTCGAAAACAAAGGCGTCGCCCCTGAGGAGATCAAGATCGCGGGCATCTTCGGCTCCACGGATGCGGTCAAACAGGCGGTAAAGGCAGGGCTTGGGATCTCAATCGTATCGAAATTTTCAGTGACCGATGAGTTGAGGTGCAAAGTCCTCAAAGAGATAGGACTGAAAGACGTCCTGATGAGACGGAACTTTTATATCATCACCCACAAAAAGAGAACGCTCCCTCTTGTGTATCGCGCGTTCCTGGAACACATAAAGCAGGAAGCAAAGAAGTTCTGAGAACCGCAAATCCGACTGCCGGAATAGTGGCCCTCTGCCGATAACGATCTTTTATTCTATCGACAATACCTATTTGACTTATTTATATTTCCTATTTACTATGGAGGTCAGAGCAGTTCAGTCTTCAGCAAAATCTGAAAGGGGGCTAGTTATGGCGAAGATTGCGATTGATCCGATCACGAGGATCGAGGGACACCTGAGGATCGAGGCGCAGGTGGAAGGCGGTAAGGTCGTGGATGCCTGGTCATCAGGTACCATGTGGCGGGGCATTGAAATCATTCTCAAGGGGAGGGACCCCAGGGAGGCATGGGCGATGGTCTCACGTTTTTGCGGGGTGTGCGTTACGGTGCACGCTATTGCATCCATAAGGGCTGTGGAAAACGCCCTGGGTATCACCATCCCCGACAATGCACGGATCATAAGGAATCTTATCATGGGCAACCAGGTGGTCCAGGATCACGTTATCCACTTTTATCACCTCCATGCCCTTGACTGGGTTGACGTGGTCAGTGCCCTCAAGGCAGACCCGGTGAAGACGGCTGCTCTCGCCCAGTCCATATCGGATTGGCCCAATTCATCTCCGACTCACTTCAAAGCGGTGCAGAACAAGGTAAAGTCACTCGTAGAAAGCGGCCAGCTCGGGATCTTTGCGAGCGGATACTGGGGCCATAAGGCCTATCAACTTCCACCCGAAGCAAATCTTATGGCGGTCGCCCATTACCTCGAAGCGTTGGACTGGCAGAGGGACATTATCAGGATGCAGGCACTTCTCGGGGCAAAGAACCCTCATCCGCAGACGTTCCTTGTGGGGGGGATGTCCATTCCCGTTGATCCCAACAGTCAGAACGCAATCAACGCCGGCAGTATCGCCCTTATGCAGGAACTCTGCAAAAAATCGCTTGAATTTGTGCAGAACGTCTATATCCCCGATCTCCTGGCCGTGGCATCCTTTTACAAGGATTGGGCAGGCCATGGGGGTTTTGGCAATTTCTTTGCATGCGGGGAGTATCCCGATGCAAACGGCACGCTCTTTCTTCCCGCAGGCATCATCAAGGGAAAGGACCTGTCAAAAGTCCATCCAGTTGACCATAACAAGATCACCGAAAATGTGGCCCATGCCTGGTATGAATACAGCGGCGGAGACGGGAAAGGAAAACATCCGTGGGAAGGGGAAACAAGGCCAAAATATACCGGCCCGAAACCTCCCTATGAATTTCTTGACACCAACGGGAAATACAGCTGGTGCAAGTCACCGCGGTATGAAGACGTTCCCATGGAAGTCGGCCCCCTTGCGAGAATGCTTTCTGCCTATGCTTCGGGTCACAAGCGAATAAAGGAAGTCGTGAATATGGTACTACAGAAACTTAGGGTCGGTCCGGCTGCGCTCTTTTCGACCCTCGGACGTACCGCTGCGAGAGGCATCGAGACCCTGGTCGTTGCGGAAATGCTGCCCTCCTGGATAAATGAACTCGCCGCGAATATGAAGAAGGGGGACCTGCGGATACACAGCGGGGACAAATGGGATCCGTCCACATGGCCGAAAGAGGCAAAGGGATTCGGTTTTCATGACGCACCGCGCGGAACCCTTGGCCATTTCATTATTATCAAGGACGGGAAGATCGACAATTATCAGGCCGTAGTCCCCACTACCTGGAATGCCGGACCTCGCGATGCAAAGAACGTAAGGGGACCGTACGAAGAGGCATTGATCGGCACCCCTGTGGCAGACCCCAATAAGCCGTTGGAGATCCTGAGGACGATCCATTCTTTTGACCCGTGTATGGCGTGCGCCATCCATGTAGTGGACTCCAACATGGATGAGATAATAAAAGTAAGGGTCACATAGGAGGCAGCCATGATAAAGGGGGAATATGTCTGGGAGTTTCCTGTTCGGTTGACTCACTGGTTGAATTTCCTAGCCATTGTGACGCTTGCTCTCACTGGATTTTATATCGGCGGCCCTTTCATTCACGCCATCTATGCGAAGCAGCTCATCATGGCGAAGATCAGGTTCATACACTTTGTAGCTGCGTATGTCTTTGCAGTGAGCGTTGTTGTGAGGATTTACTGGTGGTTCATGGGCAACCGGTATTCGCACTGGGACCAGTTTCTTCCAGTCAGCGAAGAAAGGAGGAAGAATCTTTACGAGACGACTCAGTTTTACTGTTTCCTCAGATCACACTGTCCTCAGTCCATAGGTCATACCGGGATTGCCGGACTGACCTATCTCTTCCTGATTCTTGTCTTTCTGCTGGAGATATGCACCGGCTTTGCACTTTACTCACAGAGTCACGTTGGAGGCCTGTGGACGCTTTTGGGCGGGTGGCTGTTTGCGATATTTAGTGGGGGCATGATACGGCTCATCCACCATTGCATCATGTGGGTCATCGCCGTCTTCCTTGTGCTCCATGTCTACATCGGATGGCACAACGACATCATGGAGCGGAACGGTCTCATGAGTTCCATCTTCAGCGGATACAAGAGCATTAAGGAATAGCGGTATTCATACAGTGAAGTTTCATTCGGGGGATTGGGTCTCCCCTGTGAGATGTTCCGGCATTAGGGGCCGATGGAATGCCATGCTCTGCCCTTCCCCTCTCTTCCCCTAAGGAGAGGGGACTTTTTCTTATCCGGTTGATCGGAAGGCAAAGACTTGCGGGTCTATGGAATGGAGAAGCTGTGCCGGAATGGGGGGCAGGGGGCTGGTGCCCCTCCTGGTCTGCAAAACCAGAGGTATGGCCGGGAAAAAGGCTATATGGGTTCGATTCCCACTGCCCCCCTCCGTCAGATTCTCTCCGATAGGCTGAGGCTATACATTGAAGAGGGCGCCTTAACTCTATCCGATTTTATAATTAACGAATATATTGGGATTGGGTCTGTCAAAATTGCAAGCCTCTTGGACAGATTGATTAGATCCGGAAGATATACTAAGAAAACGAATCAGGAGATAAGAGTCTACGATGATAGACATTATAGATATAGGTGTACTATAAAGATCGAGTCCATGTTAAGTTGGTAATGTTAAGCGTTAGAAAACTTGCTCTATCGCAAGATAGTAACTTCATTTATGATGTGAATCATTTTCCCCGGACTGGTGCACAGGCAGTCAAAATGCCCTCTCTCATGCCTTATGTGTAAAAAGATGCACTTTACATGTTTGGTATGGAGAGTTCAGTTTTTATGTCCAAGGCGCTCTGGAAAAAAAAGACTTCACGCAATCCCCACCTTTTGACTTTGATAGATGGCCGGCTCGCCCGGTAATCCCATGACGCTCATAAATGGTGTAAATAACGGCGCGATGACGTCAATGATCCCCCACTGTTTCAAGACAAAGGTGAGTAGCGATACCGGGATGTATATTTTCAACATTAACTAGGAAACTTCCATGGACCGCCGCATACCTTTTGTAAAAAGATCGCTCATTATAGAGCGTGACTGTTTATCATTTCCTGCCATTTCTCAGAACGCTCTCCAATCAGCAAAAGTTTCGAGTCGTGCCCTCCTGAGATGTTTTGGTATACTCGATCTACCATTTCCGCCTTCATTTGCATTTTGGGCAAAGGTTTCGATCGGGGTTTATGCTATAATTTTTTTGCGCCCTTACTGCTACAGGAGGAAATAATGCCGAGGTTTGCAGCTAATTTGACGATGCTCTTTACCGAAGTCCCATTTATGGAGCGGTTTGCATCGGCAAAGGACGCAGGATTTTCAGCCATCGAATATTTATTCCCTTATGAATTCGAAGCGGCCGAGCTGAAAGCTCAACTTGAGCAAAACAACTTAACACAAGTTTTGTTTAATCTCCCCGCCGGCAAATGGGAGGAAGGTGAGCGGGGAGTTGCCACAAATCCGGAACGCGTCGAAGAATTTCGTGCCGGCGTTACAAAAGCAGTGGAGTATGCCCTTGAACTCGGGGTGGACAGACTGAATTGTTTGGCCGGCAAGAGAATACCGGGATATGATGACGACAAACAATGGTCAACCTTGGTCGGGAACGTACGCTATGCGGCCAAAGTATTGCAGGACAAGGGCCTGCGACTGATGGTTGAACCGGTTAATCACTTCGATATTCCTGGTTTTTTTCTCACCCGGTCGGGTCAGGCACTGAAACTTATTGACGATGTGGGCATGCCGAATGTTTTCGTGCAGTACGATATCTACCACGCTCAAAGGGAAGAAGGTGAGCTGGCAGCGACATTGCGCAAACATATCGATAAAATTGGCCATATCCAGATAGCCGATAATCCCGGGCGCCATCAACCCGGTACAGGGGAAATAAACTATCCGTTTATTTTTGAAGAAATCGACGCATCAGGGTACCGCGGACACGTCGGCCTTGAGTATGTGCCTGCTCCTGACAGCAAGTCTTCTCTTGCTTGGATAACGGAATTCGGCTACAAGCTCTGATGGCCTCGTAAAAAGTCCAGATGCTGTTTATCACTCAACTGATGATTAAGATACATAGCGAATGGGTGGAATGAGAACATAATATTGTGCATGGCTTAAGTTGGGTGCCTGACCAACGCGCTTTTTATGGGACCGTATGTTTTATAGACCGGCTATGACTTTTTACGACGGCTTTGACTGTAACTGCCGTTTTAATCCGTGCCAATCAATCACAAGGAAGGAGCGGACAAAAAGATGAACATCGGTTTTATAGGTCTAGGAATAATGGGAAAACCCATGAGCAGGAATTTACTGAAGGCCGGCTATCAGCTTGTCGTTTTCAACAGAAGCAAGGGTGCGGTGAATGAACTTGTCGCTGCCGGGGCGCACCCTGCGGCGAATCCCAGGGAAGTGGCGGAGCAGACGGAGATCGTTATCACGATGCTGCCAAATTCTCCCCACGTCAGAGAAGTGGTTTTGGGAGAAGCCGGTGTCATGGAAGGTGCGGCAAAAGGTTCTGTTGTCATAGATATGAGCTCTATTGCTCCGCTGGTGAGCCGTGAAATAGCTGCCAGGTTGGGTGAGAAAGGCGTAGAAATGCTTGATGCGCCCGTGAGCGGCGGAGAGCCTAAAGCCATCGATGCCACTCTTTCAGTGATGGTGGGCGGGAAAAAAGAGATTTTCGATAAGTGCTATCCTGTCATGAAAGCCATGGCAAGTTCCGTCATGCTTGTCGGAAGTGCGGGAGCCGGCAATGTCGCGAAACTGGCGAACCAGGTCATCGTTGCACTCAATATTGCCGCATTGTCTGAGGCCCTGGTGCTGGCCACTAAAGCGGGTGTGGACCCAGACCTCGTTTATCATGCCATCCGCGGCGGACTTGCCGGCAGCGCTGTACTGGATGCTAAAGCCCCGCTCATAATGGACCGTAAATTCAATCCCGGATTTCGGATCGACCTGCACATTAAAGATCTCAATAACGTCCTGGAGACCTCGCACTCAATCGGAGTGCCATTGCAGCTTACCGCTTCCGTAATGGAAATTATGCAGGCCCTTAAAGTCGACGGCTTCGGTGATGCGGACCATGGAAGCCTGATCCGCTACTATGAAAAAATGGCCGGCATTGAGGTAAAACGGCAATAACAGAACAAGGTTGCCTGACCAGGCCAGTTGACTCATAGGAAAATGTTACCAAAGGATCGGAGACTCAACGTACCTTTTTGGAGCATGCCTGAAAGATCCTTTTGAGCTTCTCTTCCATACTTCTTCTGAGGTGAAACGGATTCAGATCTTGGAACTGTTC
>DASPUA010000215.1:0-5734 GCA_035623135.1 Thermodesulfovibrionales bacterium
ATCAACGAAGATAACCATAGCACCCTGCAGTGAGCCGGAACGACATATGGGCGCGGTGAGGTAAACCCTTTTTGCATCCTGACGTATGCGCACATCGTTATGACATTCCTCATCTACTGCCCCGAGAAAAATCCTGTCATCAGTCTCTTGAATAGCCATAGTCCCCCTGGTGAAGCGTATCTTCCCTTGGTTATCAAGAAGTACCACACGTCTCTTGATGTCTCCCATATGTCTGCAGGCGGAGTCGGTTATTTTCCTGAAATCCGTTTCTCTGGGAAGATTTATCATCGCTGCGATCTGAACATACTGGATCAAATCCTCTTTCAGGATGTTGAAATATCTCTCAATGCGTGATGCTTCTGTTTTTGCGAGAAGGATTTGCTGGCTGTTGAACTGTTCTGCCGTTTCCCTCTTAAGTGACTGTTGAAAAAAGATATTCAACGTTATGAGCGCCACAATTATAGCAGCAAATATCCCCACCACAAAGACATACCCTTTTAGTGCATGTCTTATATTCATTGTTCCATCCCCAGCGCCTTCATTTTTTTCCAGAGCGTAACCCTGCTGATACCGAGATTTTTTGCCGCAAGGGTTTTATTGCCCTTATAGAGCGCAAGCGATGCGCGGATCTTTTCCGGGTCAATGCGGCTTTCGCCTCCATCTGCTTTCTTCTCATACACAAGATAGTCCGGCAGATCCGAAACTTCAATTATATCAGTTTTACAGGTAACGACGCTATGCTCAAGGGCATTGATGAGCCTGCGCACATTCCCCGGCCATGGGAAATTTATTAAGATCTCCATGGCCGGAGGGCTGATGCTCGTGATTTCTTTGTTGTTTACAGAAGAGATCTTTTTCAGGTAGTGGAAGGCAATGAGAGGGATATCTTCACTTCTTTCTCTCAACGAAGGCACCTTGATGGTAACGGAATTTATCCGGTAAAGAAGATCTTCCCTGAATTTCCCTGATTGTATCAGGTTTGTAAGGTCCTTGTTGGTGGCCGATATGAGCCTGATGTTAACAGGGATTGGCCTATGGTCTCCCACGCGCTCCACTACTTTTTCTTCAAGAACTCTCAGGAGCTTGACCTGCATTGACATGGGCATGTCCCCGATTTCATCAAGGAAAACACTCCCTCCGTGTGCCGCCTCGAACCTTCCTGTCCGGTCGCTCACCGCACCGGTGAAAGCTCCCTTCTTATGGCCGAAAAGCTCGCTTTCGAGGAGCTGCTCATTCAGTGCTGCACAGTTCATCTGCATGAAGGGGCCGTCCTTGCGTCTGCTCAGCTTGTGTAATGCACGAGCAACAAGGTTTTTCCCAGCCCCACTTTCTCCGTATATCAGGACAGGGGCCTCGCTCATAGCGGCATTCCGAATATGCTCATATAATCTCTGCATGGGTACGCTCTTGCCCAGTAGCCCCATAAACCAGTATTCCTGCCTGAGTTCCTGCTTGAGGCCCTGCAGCTCCATCTCCTTTTTATAGAGAGACGTTATATCCGTCATTGACTCGACAGTCCCTATTATCTCGTCATTCTCGTCTCTCAGCGTAATGACATTCTTTAAAAGATGCACCCACCTCCCATCCCCTGACTTTATTCGGCATTCCATGTTGTAGGTGGCTCCGAATTTTTTGAGTTGTGAGTCTGCCTCACCTCCTGCCTTGTTTGGTTCTATTTCACAATTAAATATGGAGCTTTTCCTTCCTATGACCTCTTCTTTCCGGTAGCCGGTTATTTCCTCAGCTGCACGATTAAATAATACGATATTGCTTTCATTATCTACTACCATGAGACCGTCCCTCAAGGTTTCAAACACTTCAGGTAAAAATTGTGGGTTTTTCATTAATTTGTCTAACATCATTGTTTAGATAGTCCTAACAATAGCTCGTCGAGTGTTAACATCGTTAAGGTCTGTTACTGATTATGTTAACTAATTAACGCTCATTTTTCAATAAAATAATGGTTCATTTCAGATAACAAATTAATATAAAAAGATAAATTGATTTAGCATTGATATGGCATATGATTTGCTTATTACAAAATTAGGTCACATTTTAACGAAGTGAAACAAAGGAGAAAAACAATGAATAAGATCTTAATAGCAGTGGATGGTACAAAAGCCTCAACCGCGGTGTTATCAACTTTTTACAACCTAGTAAAGAGGCCGGAACATGTCATTTTACTTCATGTCCAAAAGCTGCAGGGAAGGTCTTTAATGCTCGACATGTTAGGCGATGCTGAAATGTCTACATTAAAGGAATCTATAGTTGGGACAGAGCATAAGGATGCCCTGGATGAAAAAGCTGCCAAGATCCTGAATTACTACAAAAGTCAGTTGGAGGACAGCGGCGTCAACATTACCACAGAGATACGGGCTGGCCATCCCTGCGATGAAATACTGAAAGTTTCGGACGAAGAAAACGTAGACCTCATCCTCCTTGGTAATAGCGGGAGGAAGGGGCTTAACAGGGTCATCTCCGGCTCCGTAGCCCGCGAAGTGCAGAAACATACAAAAGTCCCCGTCCTCGTTGCAAAAAGACCGCCGAGCTGCGAAGAACCATACAGTTGGAGGGATGCTATCGCTTCTGTTTCTGTCACAGGTGCAATCGTTCTTGCTTTGTTTATTTTTGGAACGTTTGTCGGAAAGTAACCATAATCTTATTTGTTAACAAAAAGGAGGAGATATGAAAAAGGTATTGATAGCGGTAGACGACACGAAGGGTTCAAAGGCAGTATTGTCGGTTTTTAAGAATTTGGTTCGGCCACCTGAAGAGGTATTGCTCCTTCACGTTCAGCGGCTAGAAGGGAAGTCGTTAATGATTGATATGCTCGGAGATGCTGAGCTCTCAACGCTGAGGGAATCTCTCAAAGGCACCGAGTACAAGGAAAAACTTGACAGGGAATCGGAGCAGATCCTTAAGTACTATAAGAGGGAATTTGAGGATGGTGGATTAATCAGGGTAAGGACTTTGATCAGGGACGGCATCGCGGCAGATGAGATACTGAAGGTTGCCGAGGAAGAAAAAGTTGATCTTATTATAACCGGCGCAAATGGGAATAAGGGGATGGTGCGGCTTATTGCAGGGTGCTTGCCCAGCGAAATCGAGAGAAGGTCCAAGGTTCCTGTTCTTGTCGGCAAGGAAGAGGTCTCGACAGAGGTCTACGATCTACACGGAGCTGCCCAGAAGATCTAGAAGTCGGGATACAACATGTAAGCATTATGCCATTGTAATGCCGCTGACTGATGTCAGCGGTGTTTTTTTGGTCCGCTTATAAGTGTCTGCAATGGTGTATTATTTTCTGACAAATTCGTTGACAATTTAATGGGAATAACGTTAATATTCTGTAGTAAATACTTATCAAAATAGTCGTTAACTTGTTATTAACAGGCTGTTAATTTCTTGCAAAGGGGAGAACAGGGCAACCGTGGAGAAGTTTCTGGTATTTGCATTTCTAGAAAACAACAAGAATACTTTAACGCTCATGATCGGGAGGAACACTTATGCCATTCGGTAGTGGTATTTCAGCTTTGACCGCCATACTTCTTGGGACCGCGCTTGGATTTGTTCTCCAGAGAGGACGTTTCTGCCTTAATTCAGCATTCAGGGACATTATATTCATCCAGGATTTCACATTTTTCAGGGCATACCTGCTTTGCATTTCCGTTGCAATAATAGGCACGAATATTCTGGAGAGCGCCGGGCTCATATTTACCTATGATCAGGAAGCAGGGCGTTTTGTTTCAACGGAACTGATGCGCCAGAATTTTGTCCCTATTGCCAATGTTCTTGGCGGTTTCCTCTTCGGTCTCGGGATAGTTCTTGCAGGCGGGTGTGCGAGCGGTATTGTGTACAGATTAGGTGAGGGCCAGATCGGTGCTATGATCGCTATCGTCGGATTCTTCTTTGGTATCGGCATGACGACGGACGGAATGCTCAGTCCTGTCCGTGAGTACCTGAAGAGCTTTAAAGTTGAGATCTTTGGGGTGAGTAACCCCGCCATTTGGGATCTCTTCGGAGGCGGCCCGGCAGCAAAATGGGGCACAATCGCAGTCTTCATTATTGTAATGTTGGCCTTTGTCTTTAAGGGAAAGCCCTCCTTCGGCAAGTCCGGCAAGGGCTATGCATGGGGCCTGACCGGCGTCTTTGTCGGGTTGTTGACCATAGTTGCCTGGGAGGTATCTTCTGTCTTTGGGGGCACACCGAGAGGGCTTGCCATAACCACCCCCCTGAGAGAGTTATTCAATTCAATGCTGGCCAATAGTACACATTCTCCGTTTCGGGAATTCAGTTTTATTGGGATCTTCACGGGTACGTGGGGTGTCTTCTTTATTCTTTCCGTTCCTTTTGGCGCCTGGATAAGTGCTGTAGGACTGAAGGAGTTCAAGTGGAAGACACCGCCTGCAAAGGAGGTAATTACTGTTTTGTTTGGGAGTATCCTTATGGGTATTGGCGCAGTCATCGCCGGAGGATGCAACCTCGGTCATGGTGTCACAGGGATGTCCACCATGTCACTTGCCAGTTTGGTGGCAATTATTTCGATCATGCTCGGCAACTGGGTGATGGTCTATTTTAAGTTCATCAAGGCAATGGAATAAATTTAGCATCAGGACAACAACCAGGGCCACCTTCTTATCATCAAGAAGGTGGCCCTTTTTTCTGAATAAGAGCGACATAATATTGCTGCATTCTATAAGAGGATCATATATGGGAGGAAGCGAGATTGTTATCAAAATGCTCAGATCTGATCCTGAAAACGGGGACCTTAAAGACTGCAGAAAGACAGTGCTCGTCGCCGGTGCCATCTGCCCTTAGGACCCAATGAATCCTCCTTTCGCGTGATACAATGTCAGTTTCCACTGTGTTTTCCGGAATATTGAATGAGACGGGGAATGCAATTCCGCAGGGTCCCATCCGAATGTCGTGGATATGGACCTTCTTCTTCGACTCCCAAAGAACCGTTTCCGTTATGTTATGGCTGGACTTCCGAAAGGCGATGTCCATTTCAACGCAGGAAAGTTTCAGATCGAATCCGTTACAGGGAACACGTCTGCACCTCGTCTGGATCTCGCCCTCAAGCTTTCCGCCAATGACTCCCGGGAAAGTGGACATCACAAAGGAAGATCTCTTGAATTTCCTCCACCTGTGAGTGGAACTCATGGCAAACCTGACAGAAAAAAATACTCCCATAACAAGAATATACAGGATGACAAGACTGTCCATCCGATTTTCATAAAAATGTTTGAGAATCTCCTCCCTGTTCAAAAAAATGCTCAGTGCTATTCCAGCGATTATTATTGCCATAACAAGATAACTGAAGGTTATCTCGGCATTGTCGGAATATTCGATCCTGTTACTCCGCCACCGCCTGCTCCATCTCCAGGGAGAATAAGGATAGCGCTGTCTGAGTTTCTCTGTCTGGAGCTGTTCCATGTGCCTCTTGAGAGACAACTCATAGAGAATATTACTGCCGGCGCCGACTAAGATGACGGAAAAAAAGACAGCCAGCGTGGCCAGCGTCCGAGATTCGGTCCTGCCGACAAGGTAGTCACTTAAGATCGTCCAGATGACGACGCTGACAAGGACTATTCCGCCGCCAAGGATAAACCACTTGAAGATTCTGGAATAGAAGACTCGGGGTTGTTCCTTGCGAATCCACAGAGGGGAGAGCGCTCCTGCAAACAAAAGGAGCAAAAGAACACTCAGCATGAAGACCCAAAATGCATGCAGCACG
>DASPUA010000216.1:0-4054 GCA_035623135.1 Thermodesulfovibrionales bacterium
ACTGGGGATCGATTACGTCATCACCCACGAATGGGGAGTCAACGTTCAGGTTCCCTTTATCGATCGAAGCCATGAGACACTGGGAACAAATTCCAATGGGATCGTCGCGGGGCCGGGAGGGGGACAATACGAGTCACATACTGATAGTTTTGGCGATATAAAGGTAGTCGGGCGCTATCAGGGCTTCACCCCGCAGCACAACGTCGGCATTCTTTTTGGACTCAAGCTGCCGACCGGCACTTATACCGCAACAGGGACATCGACGGATCCAACTGCACCGGGATCCGTTCCCATTGATCGAGGCTTACAGCCGGGGACTGGTACAACCGATGTCATAGTTGGTGCATTTTATAATGATATCTTGAGTGAGAACTTCGGTTACTTTGCGACGGCACTTTTCCAGGCAGCGCTGTATGCACAAGATCATTACATGCCAGGCAATGGCGTCAACCTCAACGCGGGGTTGCGCTACTTGAGCTTTCCAGTTAGTGGTGTTGTCCCCCAAGTTCAGCTTAACTTCCGCTTCGTTGAGCGCGATTCCGGTTCAAACGCTGACACAATCAATACCGGCGGAACATTATTATATATTAGCCCTGGTGTTACTGTGCCGGTAACCCATCAATTTTTGGTGTACGGCTTCGTCCAATTGCCTATATATCAGAATCTCAATGGTGTACAACTTGCGCCGCGCTACACAACGTCCGTAGGCGTGCATTATATATTCTGAAGACTCACTTCGTTGACGAAGCGATCCATGACATTGAAATTTCTTAAATGTGTTTCTTCAATGGAGATTTTGCTCCTTGTTGGGTTTCCCAGTATGTTTCTTGCCGCATGCTCCGCACAGCAGACATACCCGGAAGCTCAACGCATGGGCTCGGACGTCGCGGTGGAGGTGAATACCCTTATACCAAATATACCAGCCTTTTTCACCTATCATTACCGCGGAAAGAAGATAAACTTCTTCGTGATCAAGGTGGATAACAGGGTCCTCTCATTCCTCGATGCATGCGCGCGCTGTTATCCCGCAAAGCGCGGGTACCGCTGTGAAGGCGGCTCCATCATTTGCCGGGAATGTAATGTTCGGATTCCAATCTCCGAGATAGAGAAGGGAATCGGTAACTGCTATCCTATCAAGGTTGAGGGCTCACTCCGGGACGGCAGGTATCTGATTCCCTTTTCTCAGCTAGAAGAAATGGTGGACAAATTCTGATGAGAACTCGAAGTGCAAATATGAGCGGATATGTGCTGGTGACTTTGATTTTGCTGCTGGGGGGCTTTATAGTGTGGAAAATATCATACTTATAATGCGAGAACGCTGGGAACTACAAATGGAGATAAGAAAGGGTGAAACGGAAGACACGGTTATACTTGACTTCCTAGATGAAGTCCCTTCCAGTGAGTGTTTCAGAAAGAACATCTCCGAAATACGGGGGTCCTGCTGTTGTGTGATACTGGATGAAAATGTGCCGATGATTTTTTCTCATCGATACGGAGCTCTCCCGGTATTCGTAAGTATGTCAAGATTTGCATAGTGAGACTTCGGTGGAGCCTTCACCAATCATTGGGATCACTAGCTTAGCAGGTTAAGAGGGGAAGTCCTCATCTTTGCATGTGTAGCTCAGGTTGTTATAGATTGCATTCGTCGGGTAGGACGCATCAGCTAACAATCTCGTTCATCTTGAATAAGCTAGATACTTCCTGCCATTGAATGGATGATATCGATGAGCAGCCGTGGAAAGACACCCAGCCAGATGAGCAGCACTGCGAGCATGACAAGTGCCAGACTTCCTGTGAGAGGAAGTCGCACTGCGGGTATTCCCTCTCCGGATAAACGCGCGGACATGGTCACGATGACCCTCAGGTAATAAAAGAGGCCGATCGCACTGTTAAGGACAAGGATAAGGACCAATAGCCACAGAGATCCTTCCGCGCCGGCAGCGAGAAGATAAAATTTTCCGATGAACCCCGCGGTGAGAGGGATACCTGCAAGTGAAAAGAGCATTGCAGAAAACCCCACTGCAATCCACGGCCTGCGCCAGAAGAGACCTCTGTACTCTTCCAGTGAATCCATGTCCCTTTCTTTATCCGACAGCACCGTAACCACTCCAAATGCCCCAAGGGTGGTCACAAAGTAAGCGGTCAGATAATACATTACTGCCGGTACCCTCATCTGTCCGCTCGAAAGAAAGGCGACCAGGAGATATCCCAGATGGGCGATAGAAGAATATGCGAGGATACGCTTTACATTGTTCTGGAAAAGGGCGAGGAGATTACCACCACACATGGAAAGGACCGAGAGCCACGCGAAGACAAGAAAAAGGGGGCTGCCAGTCCGGATATCCATCTGCAGGGCGTAGCGCATGAGGAGCGCGAAAAGAGCGCCCTTGGAAGCTGTGGCAACCAAGGCGGTGACAGGAGCAGGCGCACCTTCATACACATCAGGAGTCCACATATGAAAAGGGACGAGCGCAAGCTTGAAGCCGATTCCTGTAATCAGCATTGCGGTACCCGCGAGAAGCACGCCGGGGGTGAGTGTTGGCGAGGCAATCCCTGATCCAATTTTTGAAAATTCCATGGTCCCGGTCTCGAGATAGATAAGGGCGATCCCGAAAAGCAGAAAGGCAGCAGAGGCAGCAGCAAGGACCAGATACTTCACCCCTGCCTCAATGCTCAGTTCATTCCGTGTATAGGCGATAAGAGCATACAGTGAAACGCTCAGGACTTCCAGCCCTATGAAAAAAGAGGCAAAGTGCTGAGAAGCCACAATGACCGATGAACCAAGAGTGGCAAGGAGCAGGAGGATATAGAATTCTTCAGGATCTTCCTTCCGGGCCTTCAGGTAGTCATAGGACAGGAAGGTCACCACAAAGCCTGAGGCAAGGATCAACCCGATAAAAAAGAGTGCGAATTCGTCGAAGATGAGGAGTCCGGTGATCCGGTGAGGTATCATTGGAGATATACCGCAGAGGGCAAGAAAGGCAAGAAGAATCCCTGCAAGGGTAAGGAAAAAAGTGAGAGAATGGTTCCGATAGCACCCCAAAACGAGCATGATCACTACCGGCGCCGCAGCAATGAGCATAAGGGGCAGCATGCAGATGAGGTCAGCGGTTGACATGATCTTCTTCCTCGGACAGCGATCGGTGTGTGTTTTCATTCGCCTTTGTTGTGTGAATAATTTTCCGGACTGTGTCGAGAGAACGGCCGGCTGTGTCCATTATGGGCTGGGGGTACATGCCTATCCAGATGATGGATGCAACCATCACGGTCATCACTGCCATTTCCCTCACTGTAAGGTCAGGGACCTTTCTTTCTCCTGCCGTTCCACCGAAGAAGGTGCACTGAATCATCCACAGCGCGTAGATAGTGGCGATCACAAGACCTGTTGCGGCAACCGCGGTCAGGGTGATATTTACGTGGTATGCACCCATCAACACCAGAAACTCACCCACAAAATTCCCAAGGCCAGGCAGGCCGAGGGAGGCAAGTCCGAAGAAGAGTCCTGCTCCGCCAATACGCGGCGCAACGGCCCAGAGCCCTCCCATGCGGATCATGTCCCTGCTCTGGATACGCTCCTGGAGCGCTCCCACCAGGATAAAGAGCGCGCCTGTGCTGATACCGTGGCAGAGAATCTGGATCACCGCTCCCTGGAACGCCAGCTCATTGCCCACAAAAATACCGAGGAGGACAAAGCCCATATGGCTGATACTGGTATACGCCACGAGCCGTTTTAGGTCGGTCTGCGCAAAGGCAAGCACCGCGCCATAGATGATGCCGACGGCACCCAGCACCATGGCCACAGGTGCGAGGTCAGCGGCTGCCTGGGGGAAGAGGGGGAGCGCGAAGCGGAGCATTCCGTATGCACCGGTCTTGAGGAGGAGCCCCGCGAGGATGACACTCCCTGCAGTAGGGGCTTCGGTATGCGCGTCAGGAAGCCAGGTATGGAAGGGGATCGCAGGGAGTTTCACCACAAAGGCGATCAGAAATCCCAGCATGAACAGCAGCCCCTTTGTGGAGCTCATGGATGTGGCGAGCAGTTGAGAGTAATCAAAGG
>DASPUA010000217.1:0-7196 GCA_035623135.1 Thermodesulfovibrionales bacterium
CCTTCCATAGAACGCGAGTTCGCTGGAAATCTGATAACTGTCCGAAAAGATGAACGCCTTTTCCCCTTCCGGTATCTCATCACGAAAATCACTCACCTGCCTGCCGAGGTCCTTCCATCCCCTGAGTCTCGACGAAGGGTCAAGCCCCACGGGAATATGGAACTTTGACGGGTAATGTGCAACGGCAGCCACCACGAAAGACAAGGCAATGCCGGCAATGGTGATTTTCTTGAGAAGGGGTCTCTGCGCCTTCCATTTATGTATGTATGCCTCTGAGAATGCAACGAGACCGGTGATATAGCCTGTCATCGCCCAGTTTGCCTGGACCTTTCCCTGGACGCTCTTCGCGACAAAGAATACGATTACCGGGAAAGAGAACCAGAGGAGAAACTCCCTTCTCCCTTTCCCTTGAACCCTCCATAGGGCAACGATGATAAGCACGAAGAGAATTGGCGTCACTACTCCCAGTTGAGAACCGATAAACTCAGCGAGACTCTTAAGTGATATCCGCACGCCGTCAGCAAGATGCGCCTGGCCCGCGGTATGTCTGAACGTCACCCAATCGTGCCCCGCGTTCCAGATGACTACTGGGGAGAAGATGAGTACGCTGATGGCCAAGGCAAGATAGGGAGAAACAGTCTTGAGAAGGACCTTTTTGTCCGAAGAGAGCATGAGGAAAAGGAATGCACAGATGCAAAAAAAGGCCATGGTATATTTTGTGAGAAGACCAAATCCGACCGAGACACCAAGGAGCAGCCAGTATCTAGTCAATGAATGTCCTGAAGGCTCCTGACCCGCTGCCTTCCAAAAAAGGTAAAGTGACACGATCCAGAAGAATATAAACGGCGAATCAATGGTAAAGATCACCCCGAAGGTGGAATACAGGGGTATGAGCTGCAAAAGGAGGGCGGAGGCTGTTCCCACATTGTCATGATACATCTCCTTGCCCAGTTTATAGAGAATTATGCTGCTCAGGGCTGAAAAGATGACCGCAAGGAATCTCACGCCTAACACATTGTCTCCAAAAAGAGATGTGGAGAGAGCGATAAGATATGCGATCATCGGTCCCTTGGAGTAATAACTTAAATCGAGTCTCCGTGACCATTCCCAGTAATGAGCTTCATCAGGACTGAGGTCAAGAGGGCCGTACAGGATGTAATAGACCCGGAAGATACTGATGACCATCAGAAAAACATACATGACAGTGGTATAAGGCTTCTCACGGAATCGCATCTCCACCCGCCGGTAGAGAGACATCACGGCCAGCGATGAGAAAATACCTACCATGGCTCCCACAATAACGTCTGAAGGATAATGCACTCCCACAAAAATCCTCGAAAGGGATACGAACACCGCGATCCCCAGAAAGACATATCTCAGGCGGTCACGTGTCATAAGGAGAAAAGGAACTGCAAAAGCAAAGGAATTTGTCGCGTGGCCTGAAGGCAAGGAAAAGGATTGTGAACAGCCCACTAGGAGATGCACATTCTGAAGGCTATTGCATGGTCTTGCCCTCCCAATCATCTCTTTCAATGCATGGGTTGTTCCATCTGCGAGCAGGATCGAAAAAAAAGATATGACAAAAACTACTATCGCCCCTTTCTTCTCCTTTATTAAGAACAGGAGAAGAAAGGGAATCACAATAATATTCATCCTGTGTGAAAACACAGGCATGATAAGGTCGAATAACCAATTCTGGCACTCCCTGTTCAGAAAAAAAAAGACAACGGTATCCATCTGTTGTATCCATTCAGACATGTTATATGATATCATAGTAAATCTTTTCGTATTGGATCGTGCGCTAAACCGGAACACTCACCCCGCAGTTTTTTCCTTATTTGGAAGGAGCGGGATGGTCAGAATGCCTGGGATGGTGAGAAGGCAAACAATTACGAAGAAGAGGGTATAACCGACCTTTTGTTGGACCCAGCCGGAGATGAACCCGGGGAGCATCATGCCAATGGCCATGATACCAGTGGAAATGGCATAATGGGAGGTCTTGTACTGGCTTTTGGCAGAGTGCATGAGATAGACCGTAAAGACCGTGAATCCCATGCCATAACCGAACTGCTCCACTGCAACCAGGGGATAGACCATCGCAAGGGAGGGCTGCGCCCATGCCATGTATACGAAGAACAAGTCTGGCATGTGCATGATGATCACGAGTGGCCAGGTGCAACGGCGAAGTCCATACCGCGATATAAGCCATCCCCCGAGCACGCCTCCCAGCACCAGCGCGACAATGCCCACAGTACCATAGACCAAGCCGACCTCTGATGTAGCAAGGCCGAGCCCCCCGTCAGTTCGTCTATCCAGCAGAAACGGCGAGACCAGCTTAAGCAGCATGGCCTCGCCTAAACGATAGAAGAGTATAAAAGCCATGAGAACACCTATCTTTTCCTGCCGAAAATAGGCGGAGAAGACCTCCTTGAACGTTGGTCTTTGGGAAGCATTCGCAGCCGGACGGCAGCGGTCAGTCGTCGGGTACGGAAGAACTGCATAATGATAGAGCCAAGCGACCATAAAAATCCCACTACTGATACCAAGGACTGCCATCCAGCCGACACGGATACTTCCCATCGCGGTCTCGGCACCTCCTACGAGATAGATGAGGAACCCCGAGCCGAAAATCATAGCCAGCCGATAGAACCCTGACCGAAGCCCGGTGAAAAAGGCTTGCTCTTTTTCCGTAAGGGCCAGCATGTAATATCCATCGGTGGCGGTATCATAGGTCGCAGAGATGAACGCGCCGACCAGGAACGCGCCGAGAGAGGGAAAAAAGAAGTCCGCGTTGCCAACCGCGTAGGCAATGAAGCCTATGATCAACGCCATGGCTGCTTGGGCTGCGAGCACCCAGGTGCGCTTGGTCCATCCGAGATCCAGGAGCGGCGCCCAGAACATCTTAATGACCCAGGGGAGGTAGAGCCAGCTTGTCCAAAAGGCGATGTCCGCGTTGTCCACGCCCATCCTCTTATAGAGAATGACTGAAACCGTGTTTATAAGGACGTAGGGCAGGCCCTCACCAAAGTAGAGCGTGGGGACGAAGAGCCATGGATTGCGATATGCGGTTTGTGGTGACGCCATGCAGGGAAGGATATCAGATTAAGACGGAATCATCCAGCTGAAAAATAAAACATTGACCCAAGGATAAGAAAAGCAGAATGACTTGTTTCTTTCTGAAAGAATTACACAAATTTGAATATGTTCCTTCCGCACAATTACGGAAGTCGGTGTTGCTCAGAGACTCCATTTTCATAGGTAAGATTCTTGCCCCATAGTCAGCATAGTTCTTTCGCGCAGTCCACCGACTACATCATAGCAGCACTATTTCGACAAGGTGATAGTTCCCGATAAAGACCTTTTGTTTCTTCGGTAGCATGAGATAGAGTGGTACATGTCATAATCTGCACATGAGATAGCTCGGCTAGTCCGCACGCAGTAACTTTACACAGTTGAGATTTGATAAGATGATATTCACTATGTCTTTACCCCCTAAGTGCGCAGGTATGTTTGCCACTGATCGCAACAAATAAAGGGGGCTCAAAAAAGTCTAACATCTAAGATCGTCTATTAAAGTGACCGGATAATCGTTGGTTCAAACAGGGAATCTGTGATGTCAGGATTCAGTAAATAGTTGTCGATAACAGTCTGCGCTATTTTCAGGCCCCCTGCGTAATTCGTAATCCTAAAGGGGAATACAGAGGCACCCACTTTTTTAAAGTCCGAGAATTCGACAGAGAGGTCTAGCTCTTTACCCTTTTCTTTAAAATAGCCGGTCACTTTCAGTATGAGAAACGTATGTTCATCAATATAGATATCCATAATAGCACCGTTTTTGTCGTTCAGGTGGAAAACCTCAACATCACTTCCACTTACAGAAGATTTCCCCATGGTTTGTATTTGATATGTCCCCTTCACGAGATCGTGGAGTATATCAAGATGCCTAAACTGGTATGCCATAGCAAAATATCTGGCGCCAAACACTTCTTCAAGAGGCAGAACACCAGTGCCCCTGTATCCTCTCTCTCCATTTAAGATTCTGATCTCAGATGAATGCTCGTACTTAGTTTCGACACGGAGTTTTTTCCCTCTTTTGAAATAAAGCTCATAGGTCCCGTAATCGTGGAGCATAAATGCTTCAATTTCTCCCTTTATGTGCATACTTTGTATGCTTTCAATACTCTCCTTGCCACCATAGGCATTGATCACCTTTTCAACTATGGACATGATCCTTTGAGCCTCAGTTGTCACTTCCTCTGCGAAGAGAACCTCCGGGTCAATCCCACTACAGACACAGAGCAATATAAGAAAGGAGATGCATGCTTTCATATGGTTTATTTAAGAGTTCTATTATACCTTATGATGACACGTCACCAGGAGAAAATGCATCCGTACCTTACCCGCGGTGTCCAAGAGAAGCATGCGTTCACATTGTTAGATTGACTACAGTTCCGCAGCATGATATTCTTTTGTTGGTATTAACCGAATAATTTCAAATATCATCAATTTATCTCTGAAAAAGGAGTTGTGCCATGCCATTCAACTTTGTGCTGCCTGATCTGGGCGAGGGAACGACAGAGGGTGAGGTAAGAAAATGGGTCGTCAAGGAAGGGGACGCCGTTGAAGAACATCAGACCGTCCTGGAGATAGAGACAGACAAAGCCGTGGTGGAGGTTCCTTCACCGAAAAAGGGAAAGGTGCTGAAGATTAACAAAGAGGTGGGAGATATCGTAAAGGTGGGTGAGATCTTGATGACAATCACGGAAGAGGGAGAAGAAATCCAAGAGAAACCAAAGGTTGAAGAAAAGCCAAAGGCCCAAGAGAGGCCAAAATCTGTTTCTGTGGTGGGCGTTCTCCCTGAGGAAGAGGAGGAAGTGCTCGCAACACCGGCAGTGAGGGCTCTGGCCAGGGAACTCGGGGTTAAGCTTGATTCCGTAAGAGGCTCAGGGCCTGGAGGGAGTATCACAAAAGAGGATCTGATAAAGGCATCTGGCGCGGGGAAAAAGGCTGAGGATCTGTTCGGTCCCGTAGAGCGTTTGCCATTCAGGGGATTGAGAAGGACCGTTGCAAAGAATATGGTGCTGTCACAGAAGGCCACTGCCTTTGTGACTGGTATGGAAGAAGCGGATGTCACCGATTTGTGGACTCTCAGGGAAAAGGAGAGAAAACCCTTGCTCGAAAAAGGAGTTCATTTAACCTTCCTCCCTTTCTTTATTAAGGCGGTCTACCATGCGCTTTTGGAATATCCCATGCTCAATGCCTCCCTCGACGAGGAAAGGGAAGAGGTCATCGCAAAGAAGTACTATGCTATCGGGGTTGCGGTCGACACCCCTGAGGGGCTTATGGTGCCGGTCATACGGGACGCAGTGGACAAAACCATCCGTGAGCTTTCTCTGGAAATTCAGGAACTGTCCTTAAAGGCGAGGGAAAGGAAGATAAAGCTGGAGGAGATGAAGGGGAGCACCTTTACCATCACAAATTACGGACACTTCGGCGGCATTTTCGCAACTCCCATCATCAACTATCCTGACGTGGCCATACTCGGAACAGGCAGGATAGCTGAAAGGCCATGGGTCAAAGAGGGCAAGATCGTTATCAGAAAAATCCTCCCCCTCTCCCTGACCTTTGACCATAGAGTGACCGATGGGGTCTACGCATCAAAGTTTCTGATGAAGGTGGTCAAGTATCTCGAAGATCCTGCCCTGCTCTTCATAGAGAGCGCATGAGCTCTCTCACAAGTCTCTTTTCTCCCGGAGCCGTTGCACTCATCGGTGCGGCGCATACCGAGATCAAGCTTGGGGGCGTGGTGCTGAAAAACCTCCTTAAGCTCAGGGGCACGGTGTACCCGGTCAATCCCAAATATGATGAACTCATGGGCTTAAAGGCCTACCATACGGTAAAGGAAATTCCCGTTGCTGTTGACCTTGCCGTCATCATGAGACCCGCCCCTGAGGTGCCCGAAATCCTCAGGGAACTTGAAGGCAAAACGAAGACCGCCATTGTGGTGAGTTCTGGTTTTGCAGAGGTTGGCGAGGAAGGGCTCCAGACAGAGGTGAAAAGGATAGGCCGCGAACTTGGGATACGATTGCTCGGCCCCAATTGCATGGGGATATTTAATCCCGCACGCAGGCTTGATACATTTTTTATTTCCTCGACAAGGATGAAGAGGCCGAAGAGGGGAAATGTCACAATTTTATCCCAGAGCGGAGCCGTCATGGCATCCCTTTTTGAGGCTGTGAGGGCTTCCCACATCGGCCTATCAAAGGCAGTGGGATACGGCAATGCCCTTGATATCGATGAATCTGATTTATATGAATATATGCTCAATGACAGGGAGACTGATGTGGTGGTCTCCTACATCGAATCTCTTGGTGATGGAAGGAAATTTATCGCCAAAGCAAAAGAACTGTCGAGAAAGAAATCTCTCATCATCTTGAAATCCGGCAAGGGAGAAAGCGGTTCTGCCGCAGCCTATTCCCATACCGGAAGGCTTGCAGGCAGATATGAGGTCTTCCGATCAATCCTGAGACAGTTCGGAATCATGGAGGCAGTGGATTTTGATGAGATGATGGATGCAACAAAGGCATTGTCATACCAGAGGGCTTCCAAGGGCAACAGAGTATGCATCATCACAAATGGTGGGGGTTCGGGAGTTCTGGCCGCAGATGAATGCATGAGGCAGGGACTGAACATACCAAGACTCGCAGAAGAAAAACTTACAAGACTCAAGAATGTATTCCCGCATTTTTATGTGCTCAATAACCCCTTTGACCTCACTGCACAGGTCAGGGATGAAGACTACCTTACAGTTCTGGACGAAGTGAAGGATGATTATGACGGGTTTCTTGTAATTGCCCTTCCTAATGTCATGGGCATCACCGAAGGACTGGCAGAATTAATGAAGGATTTCAAGGGGAGGATCCAGAAACCCGTCGTCTTTCATATTCCTGCCGATGGAATATCGAGGAGGATTATCAGCCATCTCGAAAAAACACGCATCCCAGTTTTCCCCTCACCCGAAAGAGCGGCGAAAGGACTGAAGGCCCTTTTGGGACAGGACAAATGAATGCAGCATATTGAAGAGTAAGGCGCATCATTTGATTCGACAGAGAAATCTGCTACACTGACCCTATGGAACATTTGGAAATATCCCCCCATGACAAAGCACTCCTGCTCGGGGCGACTGGCTTCGTGGG
>DASPUA010000218.1:0-3201 GCA_035623135.1 Thermodesulfovibrionales bacterium
GAAAGGTAATCATTCCTGCAGGGAAAACAAGGAAGGGTAAATAAGGGAATGGAAAGGAGAGGGTATGAAGGGTTTTAGGTTTACGCTCGTTGTGCTGGTGATCATTGCATTGCCTTTGGCAGTTGCTGCACAGAAGGCAAAGACCATTGATGAACTGGCACAGATGTATGACGCATCACGCTGCAAGTCTTGCCATGCGGAAATTTATGCTGCATGGGAGAAATCCCACCATGCGAGGCCTTTGATGGGGGTAAAAGGCGGCCTTATGTTAACGCCCCTTGCACTGAAGAAGGGAGAACCAGGCAGCACGGCATTTTCAGAAGACAGCCCAAAGAAGATGACTATCAAGAACTTCCCTTGTTTTAAGTGTCATCTCCCGCAGGCTGTCATCTCTGCAGAGGATTCAGTGGCAGTTGAGCTGGCTGAAGCGCTCATCGCAAAGGATTCGGGTAAAGTCGCGAAGCTTCAGATCACCTGTATTGTCTGTCACAATACCAAGGCGATTATTCATAAGAGGGAATTGGGCGAGCCTGAAAAAGGGGTCTTGTATGGCTTGAAAGACGTGGCTTCCCATGGGGACAAAACCTATACAAAGGTAAAGAAGAGCGCGATCATGCAGGATTCGGTCTTCTGTGGTCAGTGCCACGGCCTTGGACCCAACCTCGAATTTGATCAGGCGTTTCAGTGTGCAAATCTTTACGGCAGCTACCTTCATTCTTATATTCCTTCAGGTGGAACAAAGACTTGTCAGGATTGCCACATGCCGAAGGCGGATCACCTTATTGCGCCCAACTTTAATGACGATAAAGGGACTTCAGAACTGCTTGCAAAAGCAATTAACCTCGATGTGCAGACAATCGGCTATGAATGGCTGAGAAAAGCGGCCACATATGTCCCCAAAATTGTGGTCGAGACAAAGATTACCACCACGGCCGGCCACAGAATTCCCGATGGCTGACCCTCTCATAATAGAGTGGTCATGGTAGTGACCGCAAAGTCTTTGGATGGTAAGGAAATAGGCAAAGTAGAGAAACACTATCACCCTCAGGCTACAAACTGCCGCGATACCAAGATGAAGTACGGGGCACAATGGAAGGTTGCCAATCTGCGAGACACGAGCCTCCAGCCCAATAAAACAAAGGCAGAGACAATTGAGTTTGATCTTCCGGCAGGGGTCAGGGTAGCTGACGTGACCGTGGATCTTGTCTATGAAGATGTCAACCCAGATAACAGATACCCTATTCACTCGGTAACGAAGAGGGTAAGTCTTGACAAATAAGTAGAGACAGGGTCGAGTGCCTTCGAAAGAGCCCGCCCTTTTGGGCGGGCTCTTTTATGAAGCGAAGCCAGTTGATGAGCTCAGATATCCTTCCACAAGCACGTCTTCTCCCACTCTTCTCACAGTAGTATTCTTCAATCTGTAAGACTCAGCCAACCTTCTTAATGTGTTGCCTCCCACAGCAGGATAGGAATCAATGCCGCCCATGATTTTTGGTGCGATAAAGAACATGACCTTGTCAACGATACCCTCTTCAAGGGCATGAGCGTTAAGTGAGGAGCCACCCTCAATCAATATGGAGCTAATTCCCCTCTCACCAAGCCTTTGCATAAGCCAATTAAGTTCAAGTTTATCTTGATATAATATTATATAACTGCCTATATTACAAAGGTTATGTATCTTAGCTAAAAGTGCCGGGTTCTTTGTATTTTTTGAGACGATAATAGTGTCTTGAGGTACCCTGAGTATCTTAGCTTCAGGAGAGACCTCCAAGGATGGGTCTATTAAGATTCTTATGGGACTTCTGCCATTTCTGATCCTCGCAGTGAGCTGAGGGTCATCTGCTTTTACCGTACCTATCGCGGTCATTACCGCATCAACGCTACTTCTTAAACGGTGGACCACCATTCGTGACTTTTCTCCGGTTATCCATTTTGACTGTCCTGCCGCTGTGGCAATCTTGCCGTCAAGGGTCATGGCAACCTTGAGTATTACGAAGGGTTTCCCTGTGGAGATATACTTTATGTAGGATTCGTTCACCTGTCTCGCCTTTTCCTCAAGTATCCCTGTTACCACCTCTATCCCGGCCCTCTCCAGTTCCTTCATTCCCTTTCCTGAAACTTTTGGATTCGGGTCTCTCATGGCCATGACAACCCTCTTAATGCCAGAATCAATAATTGCCCTTGTACAGGGCGGGGTTCTCTTATCAGTATGGCAGCACGGCTCAAGACTGACGTAGAGGGTTGATGCCTTTGTCTTTCCACCTGCTGCGGTAATGGCGAGAGCCTCTGCGTGAGGCGTCCCTGGTTTTCTGTGATATCCTTCTGCGATTATTCTCCTGTTCTTTACGATAACCGCGCCCACCATGGGGTTCGGACTCGTCATTCCTCTGGCCCTGGTGGAGAGCATAATTGCCCTGTTCATAAAAAAAATGTCATCCATAGTCTAAAATAACATAAAAATCCTTTACATACCAAAAGAATCCTAATACAATACCTAGGAAAGTAAACATCTCATCTGTTCAGTGATATGCTATAATTTACAAAGACGAGGAGGGAAGATGAGCAATATACTTTTGGGTCTTATCACCCTTTCATGTATTGTGGCTGTTGGTGTGGCTATTTTTGTCATGATTGAGCTAAAGGGGGCAATCAGGGCATTAAGAGAATTCATAAAGACCACAGAGGGTTCCCTGAAACCGACCCTCGAAGAATTCCAGCAGACCCTCAGGAGTATGAGAAACGTAACGGACAACGTAACCGGAGTCACTGAAGATGTGAGAGTGCTTTCGAGTTCTGTCAGGGATGTGGGAGAGAATGTGAAGCGCGTGAGCGAGCTTGTCGAGGATGTCACTTCAACTGCGGCAATCAAGGTCTCGGGACTGAGGGCAGGAATTAATGCTGCCACGGATGTCCTTTTAAAGAATATCTTTAGCGGGAGAAAGTAACTATGCTCAGAGTAGTCACCGATGAATAGGTCTTTTCCCCGTGAGTGCGGACGATTACAATTGCCCTTAGGCAACAGGAAAGGAGAAGAGAATATGAGGCATGATGAAGAATGCTGCTATAGTACGGGTTCCCTGTTTCTTGCGTTCCTCCTTGGCGGGCTGGCGGGAGCAGGCGCTGCCTTACTTCTGGCGCCAAAGTCGGGAAATGAGGCGAGGCAGAGGATACGGGAGCTGGCAGAAGATGTGAAGGAGAAGG
>DASPUA010000219.1:0-2281 GCA_035623135.1 Thermodesulfovibrionales bacterium
ATACGAGCGCAAGTCTATCACCACGCTCTTCATGGCAGCAGCGCAATTATCACCTGGTTGGCTCGCCAATGTGCGACTGTATGATTCGGGGACAACAACAGCCTTTCCGTAAGGATCGAGGAGCACTTTCTCAGGGTCAAAACGCATGCCCCGATCAGGTTCATAGGGGCCATGGACGCGATAGCCATAAATCTGACCCGGGCCAATATTCGGGACAAAGACATGCCAGTAATGATATGTCCTGTTCTTCTGTTGATCGAGCAGGGTCGTACGGGAGGGTACTTTATCTCCTGCACCCTCAAACAGCAGCAGTTCTATTGCATCGGCATTCTTCGAATAGACGCTGAAATTAATACCGCCATGTGATACCGTCGCCCCAAGAGGAAAACTGCTCCCCCGCGATCTGTCAATAACTGTACTAACCGGCGTGAATGTCGCACGCTTCGGCATTCGCTCACTTTCCTTTGATCGGTTTTAACTTCCAGACCTTGTCGCAATATTCGCGTATGGAGCGGTCAGAGGAGAATTTCCCCATCCGGGCAACATTCAGGGTCGACATGCGAACCCATCGCTCCTGATCACGATAAGCCGAACTCACTTCATCCTGACAGTCGATGTAGGATTGATAGTCTGCGAGAAGCATAAAAGGATCTTGGTTCAGAAGGTTGTCTACCATGGGTCTGAAGAGCTCGGCATCACCTTGTGAAAAATATCCTGAGCTGATCTGGTCAATCACTTCCCTCAGGTGATGATTCGATTCATAGTAACTCCGAGGATCGTACCCTCTTTCTCTCAGATCGTAGACCTTTTCGGCGGTCAGGCCAAAGAGGAAGAAGTTCTCCCGTCCTACCTCTTCGAGTATTTCGACATTTGCGCCGTCAAGAGTACCAATCGTGAGGGCACCGTTCATTGAGAATTTCATATTTCCTGTGCCTGAGGCTTCTTTGCCTGCAGTTGATATCTGTTCAGATAGGTCTGCGGCAGGATAAATACGGTGTGCGTTTTTCACGTTGAAATCAGGGAAGAAGACCACTTTTAATCTTCCTGCCACATCCCTGTCTTTGTTTACTTTGTCGGCAACTGAATTAATAAGCTTGATGACGAGTTTTGCCATGACGTAGCCTGGTGCGGCCTTGCCTCCAAAGATGATAGTTCGGGGTACGATTTCTCGTTCTGGATTTTTTTTAATCCTGTTATACAGCGTAATGATATGGAGCACGTTCAGATGCTGCCGCTTATATTCATGGATTCGCTTCACCTGCACATCAAAAAGCGTATCAGGATCCGGAACAACACCCGTCCTCTCCTTTATGATCGCAGCAAGCCTGGACTTATTGCTGAGTTTGATTCTCCGCCACTCCTCCCGGAACTCGGCATCATCAGCAAAAGGCTCAATTCTTCTGATCTCATCTTCAAAATGCTTGACCCACAGGTCACCGATCTTCCTTGTAAGCAGTTTCGTAAGCTCTGGATTACTGAGGGCTATCCATCGCCGCGGTGTGACGCCGTTCGTCACGTTCACAAAACGGTCTGGATAAAGAGCATATAGGTCTCTCAGAACTGTCTTAGCAAGAAGGTCAGAATGCAGTGCGGCCACACCATTAACGCAATGACTCCCCACCGAGGCAAGATGGGCCATGCGGACATGCTTCTCACCACTTTCATCGATAATAGAGATCCAGGCAACCAGTCCCTCATCTCCGGGATATCTGAAACGGACTTCTTCAAGAAATCTGCGGTTGATCTCATAGATAATCTCCAGGTGCCGGGGGAGCGTGCGGCCGAAAAGGGGCAGGGGCCATCTTTCCAAGGCCTCAGGCAGTAGTGTATGGTTGGTGTATGCCATCGTCTGCTTTGTAATTTTCCATGCTTTGTCCCAGTCCATTAAATGCTCGTCTATGAGAAGACGCATGAGCTCTGCTACAGCGACTGAGGGATGAGTGTCGTTAAGCTGAACGGCAAAGCTCTCATGGAACGTGTCGAGGTTCTTCCCCTTCAAGCGATGGATATGGATCATATCCTGAAGAGAGCAGGAGACGAAAAAATATTGCTGCGCAAGGCGTAGGGTCTTTCCTATTTCCGGCTCATCGTTAGGGTAAAGCACCTTACTAATGGTCTCAGAAATTACCTTCTCATCGACGGCCCTGTAATAGTCGCCGACATTGAATGCTTGGAAGTCGAAGGACTCGACAGCCTCTGATTTCCAGAGCCTGAGGAGATCTACTATATCGCCTCGGTAAGATGAGACAGGGGTATCGTAGGCGATGCCTTTGACCACGCG
>DASPUA010000220.1:0-2820 GCA_035623135.1 Thermodesulfovibrionales bacterium
CCTTATCTGTGTTTACTGTATACTTTCATCATCAGAGAATTTATCCTCAGAGAGGAACACTTTTCATTATGGGACACGTGGTCGGAAAAGATGTGTATAGAAGGCTTGGCAGAAAGATAGATAGCCTCACCTTTCGCGCTCCGTGGAATGAGACCTTTCATGCCATTTTGAAAGAATTCTACGGCCAGGAGGAGGCGGATCTTGTTTTGAAAATGCCAGCCACGCTCACGTCCTTTGAGAATCTGCAAACAGTGACAGGATACGACGAGATCCGGCTCCGCACTCTTCTCGAAAGCCTGTGTTCAAAGGGACTGGTCATGGACCTCTGGCTGCGTGGTTCCTATCACTACATGCCGTCGCCTTTAATAGTGGGGATATTTGAACTTACCATGATGAGGACCGCCTCTGGCCAGGACTGGAAAAAGATCAGCACACTTTTTCATGACTATATGCTCGCACAGCGTGATTTTCTCGCCTCAAATTGTGCCCACGGTGAGAAGGTCAGCCTCCTGCGGACCATCCCGCACGAGGATGTCATTGACCAGAAGGAGTATGTCGAGATCCTCGATTATGAGCGGGCCTCGGCGATCATTGAGGAACAAGATAAGTTCGCCATCGGCACCTGCTCGTGCAGGCATGTGGCCACACACGTCGGAACAAAGACCTGTAATATCCCACTCGATACCTGCTCCTCATTCGGTATTGCCGCAGAGTTTCTGGCACGGCGCGGCTTTGCGAGAAAGGTGTCCAGGAGTGAAATGAAGAACAATGTCGACCGCTCAAAGGAACTCGGTCTGGTGCTTAATATAGACAATGTGCAGAGGAATCCCACCTACCTCTGCCAATGCTGCAGCGACTGCTGTCATCTTCTCCTCGGCATGAAAACATGGGGGTATACCAATGTGGTCATTACATCGAGCTTCCTGCCAGAAACCGATCTGAAGCACTGCATAGGGTGCGGCTTGTGTGCCAGGGCCTGTCCCATTGATGCCAGGAGTATGGTTCCAGACAATGCCGCCGGATCAAGAAGGAAGAAGAAGCCGGTCACCGAATCAAACATCTGCCTGGGCTGCGGGGTGTGCGCACTGAAGTGCAAAAGCAAGGCATTGACCCTGATTAGAAAGAAGAAGCGGGTCATTACTCCGGAGACCACATTTGAGCGTATTATACTGCAGTGCCTTGAAAGGGGTACGCTCCAGAACCAGCTCTTTGATAATCCCCGGCGTATAACGCACAAATTCATGCGCGGCTTTTTGGGAGGCTTTCTGCGTCTCCCGCCGGTGAAGCGGGCGCTGATGGGCGATGCATTGCGGTCTACCTTTCTCTTAACAGTAAAGAAAGGCGCTGCTGCCCAGGGGAGGGGCTGGATAACCGAACTCTGAAGCAAACAGCCACTTCTGACAGACGCACACCCGCGGACTGTCAGCCTCGCCTGATTCGCTAGGGCGAAAACGGCAACATTCTAGGTCATGTGCAGGTCCGCAAGGGCAAACCATGACAAAAAGTGGGAACAGAGTTTTTTTAGATGCATAGACACCGGTCTGGTAAACAAGGGCTGTTGTCTTGCCAAGAGACGGATGTCTCTCCTGTAAAAAAGAGCCGAATGAATGGAATGGGCTAAGGGTTCCAGAGGTACATGAAATGGATCCCTGAAAAAAACGCAAGGTCCTCTGTATTTATGGAGATCAGGTTCATCACCTGCGGACCCGGAGGAGGCGTTTCCGAATAGATGTTGGACTTGAACGTCCTTGGCCGGACATAGGTAACCACCTTCGCCTGCTCAACATTGAGCGCTTTTTTCATTCCTTCAATCGTCTCATCGAGGTACGCCACCTGGTCAACAAGTTTCGCGTTAAGGGCCTCTCCTGCCGCCAGTATTCTGCCGTCGGCAAGGGCCTTCACCTCCTGCTCGGTCAGAAGCTTTTGCCTGTTCGCATAGACCACTCCAACAAAGCGGAGGTACAGCTCTTCGATGATGTCCTGGAGCATCTTCTTTTCCTCAGGGGTGCTGGGTCTGAAGGGAGACCAGAAGTCCTTTTTAGGGCCCGATTTGTAGGTCTCGTCAGACACCCCTATCTTTGCAAGGAGCCCCTCGATGTTGAATTTCATGGCAATGACGCCTATGCTGCCCGTGATCGCGGTGGGGCTTGCCACAATACGGTCCGAGGCAGATGCGACATAATAGCCGCCCGATGCAGCAAGCTCTGTGATATAGGCGTAAACGGGCATCTTTTTTTTCTCCCTGAAGCTCATGATCTCATGATAGATCGTGTCGCTCGCAGCAACAGTGCCGCCGGGTGAATTTATTCTCAGGATAACGCCCGAGATATCAGGGTCTGTCCCTGCCTTGAGGAGCGCCTCCCTGAAGAAACTGACTCTGGATGGGCCGGTCTTAAGCTTCAGGACATCTGTTTCTTCTTTAAAGGAGATCATGCCGTCCAGATCGAGAAGGAGTATTTTTGCCCTGCCCTCTCCCTCGAGCACCTTTTCCTCCAGGGGTTTTGTCGCAGGCACGAGTGACACGTTCACACCCACGCATCCCGAAAGCAACAACAGAACAAAGACATGTAACAACATATTTCTCTTCATCTCTCACTCCCTGTGAAGGCATGAAATAAAGCTAATGAAATTATATCAGAGACTACGCAAATTCCCATAATATGTATTTTCCTGTTGCGCAGAGACCCCATGGCGCATATATCTGATGCCTCATAGGAAAATGTTACCGAAGGATCGTTGACTCAATGAAGTCATCTGCGACAGGAAGAGAAGATTCTTTTGAGGTTCTCTTCCATATTCTTTCTAAGCTCAAAGGGATTC
>DASPUA010000221.1:0-3050 GCA_035623135.1 Thermodesulfovibrionales bacterium
CCCCTGCTGCTTCCAGGGCCTTTCTCAGGAGAAGATCCTGGACACTTGAGTACCCCGGGATAGCAACGGTCTTCCCCGCAAGGTCTTTCACTTCTCTTATCCCTGAGTCCTTCCTCACCACCACTCCAGACCCCTCTGCATTTGCCAGGGCGATTGCCCTGATGCGGGCTGATCTGTTTGCAAGCCCTGTGACACTGGGCGCAACACCGAGATATCCCATGTCAAGACTCCTGGATGCGAAAGCAGTCATCTCTTCAGGCCCCGCGTTGAATATACCGGCAATCTGAACATTCACCCCTTCTTCCCTGAAAAACCCCTTGTCAATGGCGACCCAGGCAGCAAGGTGATGGAGGTCGTTCCTCAGATACCCGAGGCGGATTTCTTTGGGAGTGACCATAGAAGCAACTGCACTCAGAAGGATAGTGACCAGTGATGCCCCCACTACAATATTTTTCATCCTTATCTCCTTAAAGTCAGTCCACCGGTTCTATAGAATATGCAGTCTTGGACTGAAGATGGACTATATGCCGGGGTCCTTCTCAGTCTTCACAAATGTGATGCTCACGTCCCTGGGCAGGTTCAGCCCTGCTTCCACCTCAAGTGCTTTAAGGACCCCCAAAGGCACAGGGCAGGCAACGTGCCTCAGGCATGTCGCCCCTTTCTTGAATACTGGATTGTCCTGGAGCCTCTTAAATGCGTCCATCATGGTGAGTTCAGGGATCTCCTTCCCAAGCTTTTGCACCATCTCGCACTCTGACGTTATCCTCACTGAGAAGACCTTCCCTTCTTTTTTCTGCACCTCCACGGTGACTGCCATTCCGCACGCCCCTGGGTTTATAATCACCTTTGTCATACCAGTAGGGGGTTTCCCCTCATCCTTTTATGCTCAATGCAATGGGCGCCTTCTGCTCTTCCAGCATCGCCTTGAGATTTGGATACTTATCCTTCATATGAGGAATGTGCATTGCCTGCATGAACTCCTTCTCAAAGGTTGGCTCTGTGGCAATTTCGACAAACTGAACCCACCGTGCACGCTGGTCTGCCTCATGCCGTTTGTTTTTGTTCAGAAGTGCCATCCTCGCTCCGTCTCCTGCCGCATTGCCCACCACTACCACCTTGTCGATGGGCACGTCAGGGAACATGCCGAGAGTGAGTGAGGCCTCCCTGTCGATATGGCTGCCAAAGGCGCCTGCAAGTTCGACCCTGTCAAGCTTGGTGACCCCCATCTTCTGCATCATTAGCTTTGCGCCGGTATACAGGGCTCCCTTAGCCAGCTGGAGCGCCCGGACATCTCCCTGGGTAACCGTGATGTCGGTATTGATGGAGGTCTCTTCTGCCCATGCAAGCACGTATTCCGGCTTGCGATCTACATCCAGTCTCACCCTGCTGGTGCCGAGGTTCATCACAAACTTGCCGGTCTTGTCTATGATGCCTGCCTTGAACATCTCAGCAATCACATCTATGATTCCTGAGCCGCAGATGCCCTTTGCATTGATCTTTCCTTCGATATGGGTATGCCAGTCAGCCTTTCCGATAACCTTATATTGCGGTTCCCTCGTCTCTGGATCGATTTTCACCTTCTCAATTGCCCCGGGCGCAGCCCTCATTCCGAACTTGATCTGGGCACCCTCAAATGCCGGCCCTGTGGCGCATGAAGTGGAGCAGACCCTGTCCTTGTTGCCGAGGAGTAGTTCACCGTTTGTACCGATGTCGATCACAAGCACCATGTCATCCTGGGAATACTGTTCCTGGGCAATAAGAACTCCCACATTGTCCGCGCCCACAAACCCTGCTTCGATGGGCAGCACATGGATGTATCCCGCGGGATTTATTTTCAGACCAAGGTCCCTGGCCTTGATGTTGAGAGAGCGCTGTACTGCAGGGATAAAGGGAGAGCGGCCGATATATGTTGGATTCAAACCCAGGAAAATGTGGTGCATGGCAGTATTGAAGACAATGGTAAGATCATCAATCTCGTATCCCGGGTGGGGGCCGTCCTTCTTTATCTCGGTCACCACCTTTTCAATGATCTCGTTCAGGCCCGTAATGATTGCATTCTGCATGGTCTCCAGGCCTGTGGCGCTCGTCATCGCATAGGTGATGCGGGACATCACATCTTCTCCGTAGGGCACCTGGGGATTCATCATGGATTCGGTGTTGATCACCTTGCCGGTACTGAGATCGCAGAGATATCCTACGCAGGTGGTGGTCCCGATGTCCACGGCGAGTCCGTAGCATATGTCCACGTGACCGGGTTCCACCTTAATGATCTCCCTGTCCATCCAGATCGTAAAGGTCGCAGTCCAGTTTCCCTCTCTCAGGGCATCCTGGAGGGTCCTCAGTGCGAGGAAATCGAAGGTGAGGTCCTTGAGGCCATAGTCATCCTCCAGCGCCTTGAGAACCCGTTCGTAGTCACCCGTGGTCATGTCATGGAGTGTGGGACGGGTGAAGGTGAGGGTATACTTCTTTACCGCAGGGTCAAGGGCTATGGTGAGTTCTTTCGCCGCCTTGCGGACCACCTGTTTTCCTGCCCGTGAGCGTTCCGGAACAAAGATTTTCAGGTCTCCGCGGACCTCGCAGGAGCAGGCAAGCCGGATACCAGGCCCGTCTTCAGGCTTGATGTGTTTTAACTCATCATCAGTGGGAGCAGGAGGGAAGATGTGCGACATGCCGGACTCTATGTTGTCTTTTTCAAAATATCCTTCTTCAACCCTCACCTTGCATTTCCCGCAGACCTTCTTGTTCCCGCAGAGTGCCTCAAGGTCCACACCAAGGGCCTGGGCAGCCTCGAGAATCGTCTTGCCCCCCTCGATTTCGCCCCTCCTCCCCGCGGGCTGGAAAATCACTTTGTGTTTATTGGCCATGAATTCATCCTCCTTAGTTTTATTGCCTCGTGTTCAGTCCTTTTCATCCCATATAAGTACGCAGAACTGGGAAGCAAAGAACCAGCGGGGTACGGCATCCTGCCTACTTCACGTGCTTGGTACGTCCATTCCTGGAAAAGGGACATATCGTTACGCAGAGACCGCAGTTTGGCTTTTCCTCAAAGA
>DASPUA010000222.1:0-2790 GCA_035623135.1 Thermodesulfovibrionales bacterium
GCGTTGCGCAGTTTTCTATTTTTAGAGGGTGAGATTTTCGACCCATAGTGCACATAGCTATTTACACGACTTTTATATTTTGCTTTAGGCTATTCGCTGTATAATCATCAGTGCTTTAAAGCTATGTGTCGATTGAATAACTCCGCTCCCTCTAATATAATAATTTTAGGCAGTTGAATAATGCCGTAAATCACTTGTGAAACAAGAGGGAACAGTATGTCAGTCATAACTATTTCGCGGGGTTCGTACAGACGTGGAAAAGAGATAGCAGAAAAGGTCGCTCAGACCTTGGGGTACAGGTGTATCTCACGAGAGATACTTATCGAGGCCTCTGAACAGTTCAATATACCAGAGATAAAACTTGAGAAAGCGATTCATGATGCACCATCAGTTTTAGAACGATTTACCCATGGCAAGGAAAAATATATCGCCTTTATACGAGCGACTCTGCTAAAAGAATTACAGAAAGATAACGTCGTATATCATGGGCTCGCAGGCCATTTCTTCGTTCAGGGGATACCCCATGTGCTCAAGGTGCGAATCACCTCGGACATCGAGGACAGGGTCAGAGAGGAAATGAAGATAACGGGGTTTTCTTCTTCGCTTACGCGCGACCTCCTGAAGAAAGACGACGAGGAGCGCCGCAAGTGGGGTCTCCGTCTGTATGGGAAAGACACATGGGACCCCGATCTTTATGACATGGTCTTGCGTGTTCAGAACATGACTGTGGATGAAGCAACCCGGATCGTCGTTACAACTTCGAAGTTACCCAGCTACCAGACAACACCGCGATCCCAGAGTATCCTCGATGATCTGTGCTTGGCAGCCCAAGTGGAGGCGAGTCTCGTGCACGAATTTAATGTGGCACGTGTGACAGCCAGGGAGGGAAGCATCCATGTGGCAATCAGGGCCTCAGCGAAAGAGGAAGTAGAGATCATATCAAGGGTCACTGACATTGCTCAGCACGTCTCTGGCGTTAAGGCCGTTTCAGTGGACATCGCATAAGCAGACATTTTGACTGATGCCCTGCATGCAGTCGAGGTCACCATTTTCCAATAATAATCTGCAGTAAGCGCGCGCCATCCAACAATGTGGAATTCAGGAAGTGTCGGAAAAATTGACATGACGTTATCATAAGGGCTTTCTGGAACGTAGTACGGGATAAAACGTTCTACGTCTCAATGCAAAGTGTGACTTCTTGTGCGGAGGACAATCCTGCTGGCCATCCTCCGCACAAGGATGAGATACCCTTTGCTATTATTGCCGCTGACCGTGCTGGTGTGTGCTATTGATCGTTGTTTGGCACGCCGGAGATAACTCACTCTGGTGGCTTTTCAGACATTCCATTATCCTGCCGCCACCAGGCTGAATCCCCTTGCAGAACTTCTGTGCATCATCTTTACAGCTTTGCAGTTTGTCCTTCACTTGATCTTTTCCCTGCTGAAGTCGTGCCTTGCACGCGTCTGAGACTTCACCTGCATGCTCATGCAGGCATTTCATTATTCTGCCGCCTCCAGGTTCAACTCCGGGGCAGAACTTCTGGACGTCCTGGGCACAGGGTCCGCCACCCCCATTCCCCTGAGCAAAGGCATTGACCGAAAAGAGAAATGCACACAAAACCACGGCTACCCCACAACTTCTGAGCATCGTTCCCATGCGAACCTCCTTTTAAGATGATATTCTTAACATAGTATAAGACGTTATTTCTTTAAATGGTGTTACACAATCCCAGCATTGATATACTTTTCCGCACTATATAGACATATATCATTGTAGTGTCGATGCTGTTGTGTCTCATAGCCTCTTTGACTTGGATAAGCAGAGCTCTATTGAAAAGCGCAAGAGTTGCGAAAGAGTGGTAGAGCTGTGGGCAGTCAGCCGGTCATTATCCAGATGAATGTCTCTCAATGGCTCCTTAACTATCCTCCGAATGCTTCTTGTGGTCAATCTCTGACCCCGGTTCCTGTCCGATTCAGAAACGAAAAGGGGCTCGTCGAAATGCCTGCCTGTGATATACTGAACAAAAGTGCTGCCTACAAGCAGTACTAAATGAGAATTTATTTAATTGTCATGAATGGTTTCATATAGTTAAATAGCGCGGTTGCCTTATTCTTCACCCCAAACACTCAATAATTGTGGGGGTTGATAAGTCAATATTTGTTTTGCCTTGTGCATCAATAAATTTATCCCCCAGCTACAGGAGGTGACATGTGAACCGGGCTTTGGTGTGGCAGAGAGGAGGTGCCCGTGGCTCATATCAAGCGGCCACGCTTGAAGAGCTTATCGTGAACCAGCGGAAGGATTTTCAGACTATGCAAGAGGTTAACAAAGAGATCGAGAAGGACGCCGGAATAGCCGTGTTTCTTTTTTTCAGTCTAAGTTCATTGCTTTCGCGTCCCTCATGCCCGGCATTGTACGCAATAAGATAACTGAAATTTCAAATTAGCGATATGAACGTTGAATTGCTGAAAGGAGGCTTTTCAATGTTTTCTAAGTTATTCAAAGGTAAGTATAATAAGCCACTAATTAAGGCCGCATTTGATAACAACACTGATGAAATCAAGAAATATTTAAAACATGGTGCCGATGTCAATGCTCAAGATGAATATGGTAAAACGGCATTGATGAACGCCTCACTCAAGGGACATGAACAGGCTGTGAGGCTGCTTATTGAAGCAGGTGCCAATGTAAATATCAAAGATATAGATGGGCGTTCTGCCTTAATGCACGCTGTACATTATGTTCAACCCGAAATTGTAAAACTGCTCTTGGCTGCAAAGGCAGAAGTAG
>DASPUA010000223.1:0-2490 GCA_035623135.1 Thermodesulfovibrionales bacterium
TGGTGTTATACGGGGGAAAGCCATGCATATTCCCCAGGGCTCTGTTAAAGAGATACACACAGTTCTTCAAGACAGGCCGATCTTCACCGCATCTATGATGAACCTCATACAATGGATGGCAGACTATTACCTTGTGAGCGAGGGCCTGGTCCTCAAAAGCATGCTCCCGAAAGACCTTTTTAAAACAGCGAAGTCAAGAGAGCCGGTCTCGACACGCATACCCTGTGCGGCGTCGGACGCTGCCGGTCTCGCAACAGATCATAACATCACAGCAACAATGCAAGAATCCATTTCAAGGATGGAATACAAAACGTATCTCCTTCATGTCCCTTCGTTTCTGCACGAGATCTCCTATCTCTCACTGATTGCCAGAAACGCAAGAAGCAGTATTGTCCTTGTCCCGGAAGTTTCACATATTGAGGAAGTGGCGCCCTATCTCTATGAACTCGCGGGCCAAAGACTCACAATCCTCCACGGAAGACTGTCAAGTGCCCAGAGGAGAAATGCCTTTCACAGGATAATCTCCGGTGATTCTGATGTGGTTCTGGGGACGAGACTTGCGGTGTTCTCCCCCTTGAGATCTCCCTCATTTATTGCCGTGTTACAAGAGCATGACAGGTCTTACAAAAACCTGGAAGGTCTGAGGTATCATGCCCGGGATACCGCGGTGATGCGCGGGTATCTGGAAAAGGCGACCGTGCTCCTTTCCTCTCCCTGCCCATCCCTGGAATCCTTCCATAACTCAGCAATTGGAAAGTATACACCCCTCACTCCTGGTGGCAAGCGGCAAAAGCCGAGGATAGAAGTCATCAATATGAAAGTCGCAAAAAAGATAACCTCCCATCTCTCCAAGAGAACAATGGATGTTACTGCCTCCTGTATCAAGAATAAGGGGAACGCCCTCCTCCTCGTAAATAGAAAAGGCTACTCCATGCTCCAGTGTGCTGACTGCGGTTCCATCGAGGCCTGTCAGGAATGCAGTATCCCCCTTGTGTACCACAAAAATGAGGGTCTTCTCAAATGTCATTATTGCGGATATGCCCGTAAGGTAACAGACATATGCAGCAAGTGTAAAAGCTCACGGTTCGAGATGGTCGGTGCCGGTACACAGAGAATCGCGTCAGACATCGAACATTATCTTCATGTAAAACCACTCCTCCTGGATAAGGACGTACTGAGGGAGTATCCCGACCATGGGAACCTTCACCACATCTCCCCTGGAAAAGAAACGGTGGTGGGGACAAAAGTGATTACGAAAAGACTCCCCAAACACGGATCCTTCGATCTCTGTGTTCTCCTCAACCCAGACATGCAGCTCCATCTCCCTGATTTCAGATCCGCTGAACTGCTCTTCCAGGAGATCGTCAGCACTTCTGAGTACGTGAGGGATGCCGGCCTTCTCCTTATCCAGACACGAATGCCTGAGCACTATCTTTTCAGACATATAAAGACTTACAACCTGTCTGAGTTCTATAAGGAAGAGCTTTCGGTGAGGAGATCCCTCTCCTACCCGCCCTTTTCACGCATGGTGCTTTTTACCATTACTGCAAAAGGGGAGACAGAAGAAATACTCATGCGAGCCCTGACTTATACAGAGGGAGCGGTGGAAGTGATCGGCCCTGTGAGAACTCATAGAAAACGCGATCAATGGAAACTCTTGTTAAAATCCCCATCTAAAAAATACCTCCATAGGTATGCGAGAAACATTCTGGAAAAACTTGGGAAGAAAAAAGGTCTTAGGACGGTGGCTGACGTCGATCCTATTGCAGTTTAGGATATTTTTTTGCCCTCAGCACTTCCCTCGCACGTTCAATATCCCTCTTGATCTGTTCCCGAAGGGCATATACATCAGGAAACGTTCTCTCATCCCTGATGCGGTCAATGAAATGCACCCTCAGTTTTTTGCGAAGAACATTTTCGGAAAAATCAAGAATGTGTATTTCGTAGCTCACTCTGTTTTCACCGAAAGTAGGGTTTTTCCCTAAGTTTGCCGCGCCATCGAGTATTTTCCCTTCGAGGTCTACCTTCACTGCATACACCCCTTCTTTTGGCACGAGTTCATTGAGAGTACTGATATTGGCAGTGGGAATACTAAGAAGCCTCTCTCCCCTCCCAGTTCCTTTTACCACCACTCCCTCCATCATATAAGGCCTTCCCAGAAGCCAAGATGCTTCCCAGACTCTCCCGCGGCTCAGGAGGCTCCTGATTCTGCTGCTGCTCACCACATCACCAAAAAGTCTTGCACTCCTGATGACCCTGAAAATGAATCCGTATTTTCTGCTCCTGCTTCTCAAAAGTCCTGTAGTGCCTTTTTTCCCTTTGCCAAAGGAGTAATTATGGCCGACGATTACCTCCCTTGGACTGATCCTGCCCACGATTACATCCCGTATAAACTCATCCGGTTTTATGGCCGCAAACTCCTTGTTAAAGTGGATACACAGGATTACCTCTACACCGTGGAACTCCATGAGCCTCACCTTTTCCTGAAAA
>DASPUA010000224.1:0-4675 GCA_035623135.1 Thermodesulfovibrionales bacterium
AGTGGGAATTTAAGCCAGCAGATGAAAATCGGGGAAACGCCAGATTTGAATAGCTCCAGTCTATAATCTCGTATGGGAGGCAGCCATGAACATTTTCTTTTTGGAATATGCAGTTCTCGGAATTTTCCTGCTGATTTCAGGATTCCACTATCTGAGAACCCTATCGGTTTGGAAACAGGAATCGTATGCAGCGGGGACAAAAACCGCATGGAAACTCCATCACGAAAGGAACACTGACGGATCGCACGACAGTCCGTGTACTCGATGACGAGTTACATGTTGATATACGGATGTGCAAAGCACAGGGAGTTGTAGGGTTTATATTATCAATTCGGTCGGTAACCGGTTTTGACATGAATACAGCGTTTATACGAAAGGCTCACGGAAGGATCGTGGGCCTTTTTTTTACACCGCACTTGGGAGCCACGATAAGGTTATCCTCTGATCAAGTTCATTCCAGTCCTGTAACCTTTACGCGCAACTGCCACACACCATGTAATGCAGACTGTGGTAAACTTTACACATAATAGATCGTGTACCGTTCTGGGCACGGAGTGTATATTGAATATTTCACACCATTTTATTCTAGGTCCGTGGTAGTCACGTGCAAAGTTTGAAAGGGCGAAATGGAACGTGCGAGCAAGGAGGGAGTTAATCCCCTCTTCTGCATACAGAGGAGATGACAAATATATAAAAAGATGGAGGAGGCGTTCGGGCTTGTTCCAAGTTTCCTCTAAACTGTACCGCACTAAACGCTTGAGCATGAGTGGGAGCTTAATAAGAATATGCAGTATATTTATACGGAATATCGCCGCGCGTGCGCAGTAAAAAACGGTGTAATATCACTTCTAGGCAAAAGGGAACACATAGTCTGGCGTGAAAATTTCAGGAAAAGGTGAAGCGTCGTTGTATAAAAGGGGGGTCCATGAAATTCCTGTATCCATCTTTGCTCAAGCTCATACTGTGCATCACCATTCCCATCACCTACGCAGTAGCGGAGGAGAAAAGCAGCTTCCCTGGCGGTTCCTATACGGACCCCGCTACCGGCATGGAATTTGTGTTCGTCAGGGGCGGCTGTTACAGGATGGGTGATACGTTTGGCGATGGTTATCAAAATGAAAAGCCTGTGCATGAGGTCTGCGTGAATGATTTTTATGTTGGTAAGTTTAAGGTAACTCAAGGGCAATGGAAAGCCGTTCAAGGTAATAGCCCATCGAATTTCAGTAATTGCGGTGACAATTGCCCTGTTGAACAAGTAAGCTGGGACGACGCTCAGAACTTCGTCCGCAGAATAAATCAGCTCACGGGCAGGACCTACCGGTTACTCACCGAGGCGGAGTGGGAATTCGCAGCTCGAAGTGGGGGTAAAAATGAAAAATACGCGGGAACGAGCAGTGATTTAGAGCTCGGTAAGTATGCGTGGTATAGCGGCAATTCTGGCAAGCAAACCCATCCTGTTGGCCAGAAGAGGCCGAACGGCCTTGGTCTATACGATATGAGCGGCAACGTTTGGGAATGGGTGCAGGATATATATAGTGATTCAGCGTATGCTTCGCACAACAGAAATAACCCTCTCTATACCGGAAACGGCGACCATCGGGTGCGGCGTGGCGGCAGCTGGATCCGCGATTCGGGAAGCGTTCGGGCGGCCAATCGCGACGACGGCCCCCCGGACTATAGGAGCAGTGGTGTGGGTTTTCGCCTCGCCATGACTCCGTAGCCTCTTGGATTATTGACTTTTGATAATTTACATGTTTCCTGGTCCGTCATTATTCAAGGGGGATATTATGGATGACGGGTAGAGTCTCTTGCCCGCCCCACGGCACAGAACAACGATTCACCCGGTGTGTCACAATTTTTGCCATAGAGCGCTGTTGCAGACCAGCAGACATGCTGATGCCTTGATTAATACCTGGCTGAGCTTATGGATTTGCCATTTAAGACATGATGTACAATAGCGTTACCTAGTAAATCTCAGGGTAGCGCGTGACAAAATACTATACATGGGAAGTGAACGTGTGTTGTTACAAGTGGAGCAGCTCATGCGCTCCCTATACAAAGCTGATTGCATTATTGACGGCTGCAGCATGATATATCGTCTCATGCAGCGGTCATCCCCTCCTAGGTAGGTCTCCCTTTGGTATGGATGCGAGTTGTAGTTACTTGATTGTACCAGAAGAGTACAGTAGCGTAATATGATCCTAATCGGCTGATTGACGGTGTTTTGCATCTATTTGAAAACTAGCTTGAATTATTGCATTTATGCGAGAAAAAATATTTTATATTTCTCTGGAAAATCAACACGATGGCTCATGGCATGGTTAATGCTATTATAAAATTGGTATTTAAAAAAGAGGCTGATCAAAGCATGAGGAAGGCCCTGGCAGCATAATATGTTCATGCCGGCGCAAGTGCTGGCTTCATACTCCATCGCTATTCGGTTATATGCCGGCGCCAGCTCGGCTACGGTAGCGACAGGGGATTGCCGGATGGCATGCCTGATCCTTTTTGAGAATCTTCGTGCATGAGGAAACATTCCTATGGGCACTGTAGGCAGCCAATACTGCATAACAAGGGAGGGTCTTCTATGGGCAAAAAATTTGTCGTTTTCATGCTAGGCTTTGTTGTAGTGGTCGGAGTTTTTTACTTTTACGAAACAAGAGTCGCATTCCAGAATCCGAAGAATTGTACCGCTTGCCACTTTATCGTGCCCTACTATCAGAAGTGGGCAACGTCGACGCATAAGAGCGTTCCCTGTTTGAAATGCCATGTATATTCAACCGAGCGCGCGCTTGCGGCACAGTTCCTTTTTCTGGCCGGCTCCTATAACCCGCGTCCCCTCACAAACGTACCGGACAAGAATTGCCTCCAGTCCGGTTGCCATGATAAAAGGCTGGTTTCCTCAAAGGTGACGTTTACAAAAAGAGGCATCACGTTTGATCATAATCCGCACTTTACGGAAATGAAGCGGGGCATCAACTTGCACTGCAGAAGCTGTCACTCTGACATCGTACAGGGAGAACACCTTAAAGTTTCGATGAACGTTTGCTATCTTTGCCACTTCAAAGGCGTCCCTCATGATCAGGCCCAGACCGGATGTCCTTCCTGTCATTCCGCGCCTGCGAAGCCCATTGTTTACAAAGGAAAGAGTTTCTCCCACGAGGCGGCCTTGAAGGCAGGGTACAAATGCAGCAAATGCCATATAGAAATTACGAAAGGCGACGGTGTCACACCTCGGGACAAATGCTACTTCTGCCATGTAGACAGAACAGACAAGTATTCTGATGTCAAGTTGATCCACGATAAACATGTTACCCAGAAACAGATTGATTGCTTGTATTGCCATACGAAGATAGAGCATGGCAAAATTAAGATGGCAGAGAAGATGCCAATTTAGTCATGCTGGTAAGGTATTGGAAAGCGGTGCATGCCGCCATTGGTCATCTCTGCCACCAATGGCGGCTACTTCCTTAGCTATACTGCGATCGTAAAGTAAATCATGGGCTGCCCACGACCGCGGATACTGACTATCTTGATAATCTGCTCTTAGGGAGGAATGTGAGCTCATTATGGAACACATAAACCTACTGATCGGTCTGATAGTCGTTGTTCTCACAATCGTGGGCTTTTTTTCGGGTTTCTTCAAATGGGCGCGGGAGGCGATACGCGAAAAGAGCAGAGGTGGTGGGCATGACATTCGCATTCCCACCAAAACGATCTCGATCGCACCAAACCCATCTCCAAAGTCCACGCATTGGCATCTGGGCGGGATTGCAGGTCAGCCTCTCATGCAGGTAGTCGGTCACTTCCTCGTCACCAATATAACAGATCTCAATATTATTGTGCCTTTCGTTGCATTGCGAAAACCTGAACTTCTCGGGTTTGTCACGGTGAAGGCTGTGAACTCTGACGCCCATGGCCAGTTTCACATTCCGCCTGGTCACACGACTGACCTCATGTTCCTCTTGTGGATAACACCGCCCGTCAAGAATCCGGGTGAGACGCTGAAGGGAGACGTGGCGCTGGTCGATCAATTCGGCAACAGGCACTGGCTGAAGAATGTTGAATTCTTTTATCAATGATCTGGTTCGAGAAGAATGACTCAAGAAGAAGTGCGAGGAGCGCTCTAGGCTGCGAAATAGATGCGCTTGCATTAGAGTCTCCTCCACGAAATACCTGATACATGCTTAATAACCTATCTTAAGGAGGCGCGCACAATATGAAGAAGAATATCGATAATCTATATGATGAAATCGCAAAGGTTGCATATGAACTCTATGAAAAAAGTGGAAGTGTCCACGGACGAGACGAGCAACATTGGCTTGAGGCCGAGAGCATCGTGTTAGCCAGGTATGAGAAGAATACTAAGAAGCAGCCAAGCTCATCAAGGTCAGCGACTAAGAAAAGGAAATAAAAAAGAGAACGTCATGTAAGAAACCATCGGCGATTAACCTTTGGAAATCAATCACTGTACAGATGAAGTCTGCGTATAAACAGCCATTGGAATCGCATGTAGACTCCTGGAGTCGTTGAACCTCCCCCTCTCTGCAATACGTGAAGTTTGCACCTGTATCCGACACCATCGCTATCCTCGAAATGGCCATGCGATGGCACTTATCTTTAATCAAGAAAAAATCCTGACTTCGCGACCCTTACCTTATTGATTAACCAAAAA
>DASPUA010000225.1:0-3756 GCA_035623135.1 Thermodesulfovibrionales bacterium
AAATCAGTTCCTCTTCAGGGCTTCGCATAGTTGCTCCCCTATTTCTTGTTCGCTGACCTTCTTTGAGATAAAACTGGGCTCCACCTCATAGGTCTTCCTGTCTCTCAACAATCTCTTCTCTCCTCCGCCTGTGACATTCAATAACACAGTTTCGCTCTTTTGTACCACTCCTGTGCGCACTGCTTCTACGAGGGCTGCAACCGCCACACCCGCAGCAGGCACGATATCTATGCCTTCGCTCTTTTCAAAGGTATCCATTGCACCAAAGGCCGAATCATTCCTGATGCCGTACATCCTCCCCCCTGTTGCCTTCAGCCCGTCATATACGCCGCCCTTAATGGAATATGCCGGGTAGCGGGTGGAGAGCACCCTGGTGGTGATCTCGCCTATGAGTTCAGGCCTCAGATCTTCGGGGAAAAGTTTCCTGCTGTCTTTCTCCCATGCCCTAACCATGGGGACAAAAGGCAGGTTCTGTGCAAGGTGAAGGATTGGTAACCGGGACCCGAATCTTCCGTCCTTAAGGAACCTTTCCGCCATCTCCCACACACCAATGGCGCCAGCACCGCTTCCCACTGCCTGGAAATAGTGCTGAGGGAGCTGTCCCATGACAGAGACCGCTTCCAGCAATACTACGCCCAGTCCGTCCCGTTTTGCGATATTTTTCACGCCGCCCTCAAAAGGGAACCCCAATGTGAGGGCAACCCTTTTTGCCACATCAATAGCGTCCGCGTAATCACCATCACCCACCACCAGGGTCGGCAGTTTCGGTGCTCCTTCGAGATACCACATTTCGGTAAGGCACATCCTCGGCACCACGATGATCGCAGGGAATCCGGTGAGTGCAGAAAGGTGCGAAAATGCCCGTGCGGTGTTCCCTGCAGAGGCCACAGTCAATCCGCTCAAGGCATTCTCCACAGCGTTCTGGAGCACCACCGCAGCCTCCAACTCCTTGAAGGTGCAGGTGGCGAGGGACCCTCCCCTTTCAGGCCAGTACCCGCTAAATGCTATGAAAAGACTCTCAAGGCCTAGGCGCTTTGAAAGGCCCTCTGACCTGTACACCACAGGGCCTGATTGGGCAAATTGTGGTGTGTGTACTGGAAGCCAGTTAAACCTCCATATGCCCTCACCTGCGTCAACCCTGAAACTCTTTTCCCTGTATTTTGTGACAAGGAGAGCGTCCCTGCAGTGTTCGCAAAAGGCACAGAAGGTCTCTTTCAGCTCTCTCCCGCACTCCCTGCATCTGAGGCTGAAATGGCTCATGCGATGAGACCTGATAAAAGTTCCATGATATCAGTGATTACAATCCGTTTGTCATGGTTCTGCATCCCTTCGTTCACCTGCGCGTAGCAGGCCGGACAACTAAAAATAAGCCTGTCCGCTTTCTTTTTAACCGCCTCATCTATTGTCGCCCTTCCGATCGCATTGGCGTTTTCAGGATAGACTTTCCTTGCTGCTCCCCCAGCGCCGCAACACTTCGAGTTTATGCCGTACCAGTCAAATTCGACGAGTTGAACGCCGGGAATGCTTCTGAGAATGGTCCGTGGCTCTTCGGTAATACCCACGCCCCTGCTGAGATAGCAGGGATCATGGTAAATCAGCCGCTCGGACAATCCCTCTTTAATCTTGAGCTTTCCGCTCTTCAGGGCCTCGGCAACAAACTGCGTTATGTGGCGTATCTTAAAAGGCAGTTTTTGTCCGTAAAATATCGGCCAATCCCTTGACATGATGTTCACACAGCACGGACATGAAGATAATAACAATTTGACACCCTTTGCTTTGTATGCTTTCACAAGTCTCTGCGTTAAATCTTCGAGCATGTCATGCTGTCCCGAGGCAAAAAGGGGAAATCCGCAGCACACCTCTTCCTCAGGAGGGAGCATGGTGAACGGCTCCCCGATGGCACCCAGGACGAGGACGTCTCCCTTCACCATGGGTTGTGCCGAATAGGCGCCGGTACATCCGGCATAGTAAGCGATGTCGGCCTTTTCAGCAACTTTGATGTTTTCCGGAAACCATGGGGTGAACCTGTCTTTCGCAGGCATATTATATGGGTTGCCGGTATTGTTTATTACCTCGGGCATCTTCGCCTGTCCGCCGATCGGTCCAAAACCCCGCCTTACCATCTCCTTCCTGAGCATGGGCCAGAGCCTCTGGGCAAAGATGCCGACTGAGCAGTGTTGTCCGCAGGCGCCGCAGGTCGTGCATTCGAATACTGCCCTGGTAAAATCTTCAAGGAGTCCGCGGTCAATGTCTTTTGGGCTGAAGAGCCTTGCCTTGAGCCCTTCGGTCGCCTTTATAAACTCCCTGAAGACACGGATCTTCTCAGGAGGGGATATTGAAGGTTTACTGTTGACGTCCTGAATAGGACAGAATTTAAGACATTCGCCACACTGGGTACATGCATCGAGCTCCACGAGCTGCATGGGGGTGAGTTGGCATGTGAAAGAGTTTTTTTTTGTCATTCACGAGGCCTTTACCCTATGTTAAAATAACGTATATACCCTTGTAAACGATATTGTGATGAGACCGGGCACAGGCATCCAGCGCGTGTAACCATGATAGACATACCTGTAGTCAATTATCCGAAACCGTGGCTTCTGTTCTGGGTTGCGGATATGTTGGCCGCGGTCTATTTCTACTCCGCCCTGTACCGCAAATGGCGGGGCTGGTCAAGGGGGATAAAGCGTCTACCGACAGAAAGGATTCCATGGGGCCGGGTGGTGAATATCTGGCTTTCCGAGATCCTGGGACAGCGGCAATTATGGGGCCTTTCCTCTTTCCGCTGGGTCACCCACCTTTTCATCTTCTGGGGGTTCGTCGCCCTCTCTCTGCTTTCCCTGTCCTCCTTTATCCTCAAACGCCTGGGCGATTTCGGTATGGACAGCGGCCTCTCACAATTCTTTTTCCAAAGGGAAGGATACCTTTTTATCAAGCTTTGGGGCAACGGCTTTGGAGTGCTTCTTCTCACAGGATTGGTGGTTGTGGGGGTGAGACGATTGTTTGTCCGCCCTCCCCAACAGAGCAGCACCCAGATAGACTTGATCCTCATATCCTTCCTCTTCTGGCTCACTCTCTCCGGTTTCATTCTGGAAGAAATGCGTCTTTCACTCATACCCCATGAAATAGCCCGCTACTCATTTTTCGGACAGCTGTTCATGCCAGGGGGCATCCCTTCCCGCGAAGGAATGCCCCCCCTGCTCACCACCTGGTGGGTGCTACACACGTTCAGTGGGATCGCACTGTTTGTATATTTGCCGCACAGTAAACTTATGCACAGCATCCTTGCCCCACTGGTCATCGCAATGAATGCAGTTGAAGAACACGAAAGGAAGGATCTCTATTGGCCCGACATCTCAAAACACAGGGCGACCAGATTGCCCAGGGACTGACCCGCAGACAGCTCATTGAACTGGGAGCCTGCGCGCGGTGCGGCGAGTGTCAAGTCTGGTGTCCTGTCTATGCGCAGGACAAACGGGAGTGCACTACTGCCCGGGGCAAGCTCAGCTCCCTGCGGCGTCTGGTGGAGGAATCACTACCCGAAGATGAGAAGCGTGAATTTCTGGAAGGGCTCTATGAATGTTCCGCATGCGGGCAGTGTCATATCGTCTGCCCGGTACGCATAAACACCCCTGAGCTCTGGGAGCAGGCCCGTCTTTCTCTCGCACAAGCTGGTATCCCTCAGCCAGAGAGCCTGCTCACGCAGCTCTCAACCATCAAGGAATTCAATAACTCCTTTGGAAAGCCACAGAAGGAGCG
>DASPUA010000226.1:0-8950 GCA_035623135.1 Thermodesulfovibrionales bacterium
GTTTTGGTCCGCAACATCCAGCTTGGTGGCAACCACTATCTGGGGCTTTTTCATGAGGGTACCGCTGTGGAATTCCAGCTCTCTGTTGATTGTGGTGAGATTGTCCACAGGATCACCGGACGACATCTTCGATATATCAATGAGGTGAAGGAGCAGCGAGGTTCGTTCCACATGCCTGAGGAATTGGAATCCAAGGCCAGCCCCCTTGTGGGCGCCCTCTATGAGTCCGGGGATATCTGCAATCACAAAACTCCTGAAGTTCTCGAGTTTCACTACCCCGAGGTTTGGTGCGAGGGTGGTGAAGGGATAGTCTGCAATCTTTGGTTTTGCGGCTGATATCACCGAAATGAGAGTGGATTTCCCTGCATTAGGAAGCCCGATCAGACCCACATCAGCAAGGAGCTTCAGTTCAATGATGAGGGTCTTCTCTTCACCCTCTTGTCCTGGCTGGGCAAATGTGGGGGCCTGTCTTGTGGGGGTTGCAAAATGGGCATTCCCAAGTCCTCCCTTTCCCCCCTTTGCTGCGATGAACTCCTTTTCGTCTGCATCAAGATCGCCCAGGATTTCACCGGTCTCCTCGTCTTTCACCACAGTTCCCACAGGAACAGGGATAATAAGATCATCTCCATCCCTGCCATGCATGTCCTTGCCCATCCCGTGCTGGCCCCTTTTTGCCCTGTAGTGGCGCTGATACCTCAGATCAAGAAGGGTATTCAACTCATGGTCTGCCCTGAGGATTATATGACCGCCTCTTCCGCCGTCTCCCCCATTGGGCCCGCCCCTCGGGACATACTTTTCCCTCCTGAAGCTGACACAGCCCCTTCCGCCGTCACCTGCCTTTACCATGATCTTCACATAATCAACAAATTGCATTGGAGGGTTTCCTGCTTACCTCTTTCTTGGGTTTCCTTGTTTCAAAAGAAGCGTCCTTCTCTCGCAAGACAATAGCCCTTCTGAATTTATGAATTATCAGGGCTAAATAAAAAAAGGCGGTTATTCACCGCCTTTTGTGCGTCATATGCAACAGGTGTGCTAACCTGCTATAGGCTGTTCCGCTGGTGGATACACACTTATCCTGAGACGGTCCCGGTCCTTCCGTTCAAAGGCAACCACGCCGTCCACAAGCGCGAAGAGGGTGTCGTCCCTCCCTTTTCCCACATTATTGCCGGGATGAAATTGTGTGCCCCTCTGTCTCACCAGGATATTTCCAGCCTTGACAAACTGGCCGCCAAACCTCTTTACGCCAAGCCGTTGCGCCTGGCTGTCACGTCCGTTTCTCGAACTTCCTACTCCCTTTTTATGTGCCATGACTTATCCTCCGGAGCTCACTTCATTAATCTTGAGCGTTACGAATTGTTGTCTGTGTCCTGTCAGTTTCTCATATACCCTTCTCGGTCTCTTTTTATATACCAGCACCTTTTTCCCTTTTCCTGTGCCCAGCACTTCGGCCTTGACCGCAGCGCCCTTCACGTAGGGAGTTCCCCAGACACTTTTTGGACCATCCACAATTGCGAGAACTTTTTCTATGGTTATGGCTGTACCCGGCTCTGATGAATTGATGTCAGCGGTTATGGTATCACCCTTGGACACCTTGAACTGCTTTCCTCCTGTCTCTATGATCGCGTACATATCCTTTCACCTCCAAGACTAATATTTAACACTATTAAAATGAAAAAAGTCAAATGATTAATATATTATATTCCGGATAACACTCAGGGAGAGGCGGAAAAAATGAGGATGCTCGTCACAGGCGGAGCAGGGTATATCGGAAGCCATGTAGTAAAGGCCCTTGGGGAAGAGGGATACGAGATTCTCGTGTTTGATAACCTCTCTACGGGAAATGATTGGGCAGTCCTCCACGGAATACTGGTGAAAGGTGAGCTCTCGGACAAGGCACTGCTCAATGAAGTGATGGAGGACTTTACCCCAGACGCGGTAATGCACTTCGCCGCATCCATCCGGGTAGAAGAGTCTGTGCGGGAGCCGCTGAAATATTACAGGAATAATACGGTGAACACGCTCAACCTGCTGGAAGTGATGAGGGAAAACGGCGTGAAGAACTTTATCTTTTCTTCAACTGCAGCGGTCTATGGTATACCGGAAAAAATACCAGTTGATGAGGATGCTCCTCTTAATCCGATAAATCCCTATGGTTCCTCGAAAGTGGCAGTAGAGATGTTGCTGAAAGACCTGTCTTTCAGCGGGAATATGCGGTATGTCTCACTCAGATATTTCAATGTGGCGGGTGCTGATCCACAGGGCAGAATAGGGCAGGCATACAGGGAATCGACCCACCTTATTACACGGGCTTTAAAAACAGCAAAAAGAGAATTCAACGAACTCTCGATCTACGGGAATGATTATGCTACCCCCGACGGCACATGCATAAGAGATTATATCCACGTGGATGACCTTGCAGACGTGCACGTGATGGCGCTGAGCTATCTTGTCCGTGAGAAGAAGAGTGAGATATTTAACTGCGGATATGGTCACGGGTATTCGGTACAACAGGTGGTTGAAATGGTGAAACAAATTACTGATGTGGATTTTAAAGTGGTGCATGCAGGGAGAAGGGTAGGAGATTCTCCGGTACTGGTTGCAGATAATGGGAAGGTGAGGAGAGCCCTTAACTGGAGCCCACGGTATAATGATCTTGGGCATATTATTAAGACCGCTTGGGACTGGGAAAAGAAATTATGAGCTATAGAAATCATATTGCCCTGAGTGCGGCAGGTTTGACTAAATGTCCAGGCTGTTTTATAGTTAATGCCTATGATACAAAGCATGACCGGTTTTGGCGCCTCCGAAAAAGGGTCATTCAGGGTGGAGATGCGCTCCCTGAACCACAGATTTCTCGAGATAGCCATGAAGATCTCCCCGCATCTGAGTGAACACGAGATTCCGCTCCGGAACCTGGTGAAGGAACGGTTTGCGAGGGGCAAATTTGATGTTCTGGTCTCCCTTAAGGATGAGGAGAACCCCAAGATCAGGGTACATAGGGGGCTTGCGAGAGAAATATACACTTCCCTCCTCAGTCTGAAAGAAGAGCTCTCCCTGTCCGGCACCATAGGGATAGAAACTATTGCAGGGTTCAGGGAACTCATCGTGAGCGAGGAGGTCCCTCATGACACCGAGCTTCTCTACTCGGCCTTTGCAGAGGCAATGGACAGGGTTCAGGACATGAGAAATAAGGAAGGTGAGTCTATTGCACAGGATATGCGGTCAAGGCTGGAGCGTGTGGAACATATGAATACGCAGGTTTCCCTTCTCTCTCCAGAAGTGGTGAACGCATGCAAGGAAAGGTTTATGGAGAGGCTCAGGCTTCTTTTTGGTGATGCACAGTATGACGAGAACAGGGTACTGCAGGAGGCCGCCATTATCGCTGAAAAGACGGATATCAGCGAGGAAATCACAAGGATTCACTCACATGTGAAGCAGATGCGGCAAATTCTCTCTGCCGGTGATACAATAGGAAGAAAGCTTGAATTCCTCCTCCAGGAACTTAACCGTGAGGTAAACACTATTAGCTCTAAAGCGAACAATTATCGCGTCTCGAGCAGTACAGTCGAGATAAAGGCAGAGCTTGAGAAAATGAGGGAGCAGGCGCAGAATATACAGTAGGAGGCGACAGAAGTATGAAGAGAGGAGATATGAGTCCTGTACTTATCAACATAGGCTTTGGCAATGTGGTTTCAGCCTCACGTGTTATTGCCATAGTGACCCCTGGGTCATCTCCCATGAAGAGGCTGAGGGAAGAGGCCAAGAAAAGGGGGAAGCTGGTAGATGCCACGGAAGGAAGACGGACCCGATCCATTATCATCACCGACAGTGATCACATAATCCTCAGTGCCCTCCAGGCAGAGACCATAACGCAGCGATTTGTGGAGGGGAAACTGGAGGGTTACCAAAAAGAGCAGAAGGGTTCAACCCACAACGACCTTTAGGGCAATGGGACTGAAGCTTAGGGGAAACCTGTTCATCGTTTCAGCGCCTTCTGGAGCCGGAAAGACCTCGCTTTGTCAGAAACTGACCGCTGACATGTCCAATATCAGACATTCTGTTTCCTTCACCACTAGGAAGTCCCGTCGCGGGGAAGTGAATGACCTGGATTACACATTCGTCAACGAAAACGAATTCCAGAGGATGGTCGAAGCGGGTGAATTTGCGGAATGGGCGAGGGTCCATGGCAATCTGTATGGCACGTCAAGAAAAAGGCTGGAGGCGCTGAGGGACGAGGGCTTACATGTCATCCTTGATATCGATACCCAGGGAGCAAAGGAGATACGCAGCAGTTATCATGACGGCATATACATTTTTATATTGCCGCCCTCGTTGGACGACCTGAAGGAGAGACTCGAAAAGAGGATGTCCAATTCAGCAGAGGAGATTGTCTTAAGGCTGAAGAGGGCTGTGGAAGAAATAAAGAACTATGCATGGTATGATTATGTTATAATAAACAACAAGTTTGATGAGGCTTTGGCAGAGATGAAAGCTATTGTCGTTGCAGAGGATCGTCGGACAGGTAAAATAGACCCGCAATGGGTAAAGGAAAACTTTAGGATTTAGGAGGAAGGGATGGACCTTATTTCATTACCTGCAGAGGTGGACAAAAAGAAGATAGATGGGAAATACAGGCTTGCGACCATTGCGGCTCAGAGGGCAAGGGAGCTCTCACTGGGGGCAAAGTCGAAGATTCAGTCAAAAGCAAAAAAGGTGACCACCGTTGCTATTGAAGAAGCTATCAACGGGACTCTGGAGTTCCTTGTGGGTGATGAGGCAAGGAAGGCCAGGGAAGAGGCCAAGAAATTCGATTACCGCAGGCTTTTGGAAGAAAAGAGAAGGGAGGGCGCGCATGAGGACCTTTCCGAACTCGAAAAAGATCTGAAGATCTACCTCCATGAGAAGGAGACCGACGAAAAGAAGGCGTTGGAAGAACTCTTTGCCGAAAAAGGGGAGGAGGAATAGTATCCCCCAACAGCCGCACTCCGGGACAGCGGTCGTGCTGAACACTAAGAAGATTCTCCTGGGGGTAACGGGAAGCATTGCGGTTTATAAAGCCATCGATTTAACGAGGAGACTTTTGGACGAAGGGGCATCTGTGCATGTGATCATGACAGATGCCTCAATGCGTTTTATAACCCCCCTTTCCTTCGAAATAGCCTCTCGAAACAAAGTATACTCAGATACTTTTCAGGGCCCACTCTCGCATATCATGCTCACCTCTGATGCTGATTTGATGGTCATTGCGCCGGCAACCGCAAATTGTATAGGAAAGTATGCCAATGGAATTGCCGACGACATGCTAAGCACCTGCCTCATCTCCTTCAGAGGAAAGGTGGTTATCGCCCCTGCAATGAACTGGAGGATGTACGAGAGTCCCGCGTTCCATAAGAATCTCCAAACCCTTGCTGATAATGGGGTGATACAGGTTGGACCTCAACGAGGCAATCTCGCATGCGGTGAGGAGGGAATGGGAAGGATGGCGGAGGTTCAGGAGATTATGGAGGGTATCTTCTGTGCGCTATCCAAAAAAGATCTGGCAGGCAAGAAGATTGTGGTCACCGCAGGGCCGACAAGGGAATACATGGACCCTGTCAGGTTCATTTCCAACAGGTCATCAGGGAAGATGGGTTATGCCGTTGCAAGGGCCGCATTGAGGAGGGGAGCTGAGGTTATCCTCATCAGTGGCCCTTCCCATCTCGCTCCCCCTCCCCATGCGATTTTTGTGGCTGTGGAAACCGCTGAGCAAATGAGGGAAGCGGTGGAGGGGGCACTGAAAGGTTCCAGTGTATTGATAATGGCAGCCGCAGTGGCCGATTTCTCACCTCGTGAGAGCCACAGGAGAAAGATAGCCAAGTCTTCTTCATTGAACCTCACGTTCAGGAAGACCCCTGACATCCTCTCAGAGATAGGATCCATGCAGAAGAGACCATTTCTGGTTGGTTTCGCAGCTGAAACAGGGGCACACATTAAGCGGGCAAGAAGAAAACTGTTGGAGAAGAACGCTGACATGATGGTATTTAATGATGTGACCTCAGAGGGCTCGGGCTTTGATGTGGATACGAATGAAATTACCATAGTCGAGAAGCAGGGAATTTCCTCTTTCCCGCTCATGACAAAGGATGCGGTGGCTGATACAATACTGGATAGAATTGTGAAGCTGATCCCTTGACATTTGCTCCTTTTTTGATTAAAGTTCAATAGCCATGTCAATGGAAGAGATTGAGAAACTTCGAATGAGGGTTGAGAAAGACCCAAATTCAAGGCTATTTCTTCCGCTTGCCGAGGAATACAGGAAAACAGGAATGCTGGATGAGGCAATCTCCGTGATCTTGAGTGGTCTTGAACGCCATTCAGGGTATACCAGCGCGCGGGTGGCATTGGGGAGAATCTACCTCGAAAAGAATATGGTCGAGGAAGCGAGGGATGAATTCGAAAAAGTGGTGAGCGTGATCCCCGACAATCTCTTTTCCCACAAAAAGCTTGCCGAAATCTACCGTGAACGTGGAGAAACCCACAAAGCCATAGACGAGTATAGGAAGGTAATGCAGTTAAATCCTCTCGATGAGGATGCAAAAATGAGTCTGGGAGGGATCGAGGGCAGACCAATTGGGAAAAAGGAACTTGTCTTTCCCCTGGAAAGCCCTGTTGAACTGGTTCCTGAGAGTGAGGAAATTGAAGTCCCCGCCCTTGAGACGCATACCCATGAAGAGGAGGCTGTAACAGAATCACGGGAGATTGCCCGGGAGGAGCTTGATACGTTTGGGGATTCTCTGCCTGGAGAAACTCCTGAGACTATAGAGGAAATCGAGGGCTCTGTTGAGATTTCTGAGGTTCAGGCGATAGACGTTTCAGAGGAGGCGGAGTTGAGCTTTGGTGATACTATTGCTGAGCCTGTTGAAGTTGCCCAGGAGCATTCGGATCTTTCAGTTCCCCGGATGGAGGAAGAGATGGAACCTGCAGGAGGCGGTGCTGATATCACCACTGCAGATTCTATGGTCGCCAGCGGGAATTTTTTCAAGGCGCTCGAGATCTACAGGGAGGTCCTGTCACAGAACCCTGATAATAAACAGGTCCTGCAAAGGATCATGGAACTGAAGAGCCTCATGAAACTCATGGGCAAGGGCGAGGAGGTGGTGATAGCCAAACTGGAGACATTTCTTGATGGAGTAAGGAGAAATTTTGGAAGGAGCTCATAAGGCAATTGCAGGAATCTGGGAGAGATGAGTTTTACGGAAGTTCTTAAAGATACCGTTGAGAGGGTTGATGGTGCAGTATCCGCCATGATACTTGGCTCTGACGGTATTCCTGTTGAAGAGTATGCTACCGAGAAGCTCCTCAGCCTCGAAGACCTCGGGGCAGAGGCCTCAGCCATGATAAAGGACATTAATCTCGCAGCGCAAGACCTTGGCCTTGGCGTTGCGCGCGAATTTTCGATTATTTCCGACAGGTGCGGTATTATTATGCGCCAGATCAATCCCGGGTACTACCTGGCCCTGGTGATAAGGCCCGAGGGTAATTATGGCAAAGGCAGATACATCCTAAAGACAGTTGTCCCGAAACTGGAAGGGGAGTTCTGAGAATGACCCATTGCAATGGAGTCCGAACCGCTGGCTCATGACCACTCAGAAATCTGCGGTCTTTACTTTATAGTCTCGGAACGCAGCGAATGAAAATATTAGTCATCCATGGACCAAATCTGAACATGCTCGGGAAAAGAGAACCAGAGACATACGGAACGCTCAGCCTCGGAGAGATCAACCGAAGAATTAAGGCAGAGGCTTCGGAAGTCGGGATGAAGGTCTCCATTCTACAATCCAACAGTGAAGGTGAGATCATTGATGCGGTCCAAAAGGCAGATTATGACGGCCTGATAATAAATCCTGCTGCATATACCCATACAAGCATAGCCATCCGTGATGCGATTGCGAGCGTAGCGAGACCTACCATTGAGGTTCATATCTCCAATGTATATAAGAGGGAAGAGTTTAGGAAGAGATCTTACATCGCAGAAGTATCACAGGGCCAGATTACCGGATTCGGCGCTGAGAGCTATGTCCTCGCACTTCATGCCCTGAAGAATATCCTTTCCAAGGGGTAGGGTATTTCCCAGCCTTTTTCATCACGCCTTTCGAGGCTGAGGGACTCCCTTGGGAGGAAAAGGGTTCACGCGTTTCTCGTTTCGAATATTGTAAACGTCAGATACCTCTCCGGTTTCAAGGGATCTTCGGGTGCCATCCTGAGTATAAAAGAAAAGAATATTTTTATCACCGACTTCAGGTATCAGGAGGAGGCTCGCAGAGAACTGGCAGGGGTTCCCTGGGAAATCATCATCGAAAAGGGCGACAGGCTAAGGATGATAAAAAAACTGATTTTGGGTTTTGGGATACGCACCCTTGGCTTTGAAACAGGAATCTCGTACGAATTTTTTCAGGGACTTTCGCGATGCGGGGCAAGGCTTCGTCCCTTGACGGGGATTGTGGAAGCCCTCAGGGCAATAAAAGATCATGGGGAAATATGTTCCATAAGAGAGGCTGTAAGGAAGGCAGAGGAGGCATTCCTCGACGTGAAGCCCTACTTACGACCCGGAAGAAGGGAACAGGAGATAGCCCTCATGCTGGAAGCACGACTGAAAAAAAGAGGGTGCAATCGTCTCCCTTTTGATATAATAGTTGCGTCCGGTGTAAACTCGGCAATGCCCCACGCAAAGGCGAGCGACAAGAAGCTCTCCTCAGGTGAACTTGTGGTGATAGACTGGGGTGGAGAGTCAGACGGCTACTATTCTGATATGACGAGAACATTCCTTTTGAAAGGTCCAGGATCTCCTCGGAGACATAACGGTAGGGGTGATCTTTTTCAGAAAAAAGAAATATACCGGACGGTCTATAAAGCAAATAAAGAGGGGGTGTCCTCTGTTTCTCCTGGATGCAGGAGCAGGAGTATTGACGAG
>DASPUA010000227.1:0-5191 GCA_035623135.1 Thermodesulfovibrionales bacterium
CTTAATCTCTCTTCCAAAAGGGCAGCCAGGATCTCGGAGTAGACAGGGCCTGGCATGATACCCATGTTCTTAAGGTCCTGCCCTGTCAATCGGGGCTTCACCCTTCTCAGCTCAATAAGGTAGTGGGAGAGCTCTCTTTTCTGTTTGTCATTCACCGAAGCAGCCATTGAAAAGAGTATGATCTCTATGTCAAGCGGATATAACGTCTTATAGACCTTCGCAGGGTCATGGAAGGGCAAGAGTTTCATCAGCTCCTGTGAAGAGAGGAGCCCTTTATTGATTCTTTCCTTAACCCTTGGAGGTGTGGAAAGTCTCAAAAGAGCGCCCTCCCTGTCACCGCTGTCGAGGACTGATAACAACGCCATCAGGTAGATGATCCCCCTGTCAGGCTTTTCTTCAAGGAAGAGCAGATTAAACCATGAGAGGGTGTCATGTATGGACTGGAGCATGGATTCCAGTCTCTCGTCACACGCAAGATTTTGGTGAATTACCCTGAGAAGGCCATACTGGGAAAGCCTCTTAATGGCTTTCACCGGTTCTGTTTCACTGAAGGTCAGGACAAGTTCCTCGTACAATCTTGATCCTGAAAGTCTGTCAAAGAGATCCATCCTGAGCGCAGACTTGATGAGGTTCTCCGTATGCTTGCTGAGTTTAAAACCAAACCTCTCGGAAAAGCGAACAGCCCGGAACGCCCTTGTGGGGTCTTCGATAAAGCTCAGGTTATGGAGCACCCGGATGGTCTTTTCCCTAAGGTCCCTCTGTCCTCCAAAAAAATCTATAAGGAGGCCGAAATCCCTGGGATTGAGCGAGATGGCAAGGGTATTAATGGTAAAATCCCTCCGATAAAGGTCTTTCTTTATGGAAGAGGTCTCAACCTTGGGAAGTGCCGCAGGGGACTCGTAGTACTCGGTTCTCGCAGTGGCCACATCCAGCTTGAGATGGTCGGTAATCACCTGGGCCGTTCCAAACCTCTCGTGTGTCCTCACCTTTACGCCAAGTCTTTTGGCCACTTCCTTCGCAAACGGTATTCCCTCTCCCTCAATCACCAAATCAATGTCCAGATTCTCCTGTCCCCTCAGCAGATCCCTTACCGAGCCGCCCACAAGGTATGCCTTAAACCCAAGGGATTCTGCCACCTCACCCGAGAGTCTGAGGATCTCCGATATTGCGGGAGGAAATCTTTCCTTGAGCCAGGGGGCGAGGTTTCTGCCAATTGATGGTTTTTCCCCGGCGGGAGACTGTACCCTGCTGCGTTTCAGCATATCTTCATAGAGTACCCTCAGGATATCAGTCCTTGTAATGGCACCGATGATCTGCCCTCCTTCCAGAACAGGCATGAAGCGCTGGTTCTGCTCTATCATGAGCCGTTCTATGTCCCTCACCTGGGTATCATGACTCACCGTCTGCGCATCAGTAGTGGTAAAATCGGAGATCTTGCTCCTCCCAAAGCCGTGGAATATTGCCTTTTCTACGATCTCCCGAGAAATAATCCCCTTGTAGCTTCCCTCCATCACCACAGGAAGGACATTTACCCCGTATCTTGTCATCATGGATTCTGCATGTTTTACCGTGTCACTCCATGAGACCGTGATTACAGGAGTGGTCATGACATCCCTTGCGCTCTTGCCATGCCGTATGGATGATTTGAGCAGACTTCTCACTTCGTCCTCTACTACCTCCAGGGGTGTCTCCTTAAGCGTGGCGGATGCCGCGTTGGGATGTCCTCCCCCTCCGAATCTCTTCATTATCTCCGCAACATCAAATTCCGGTACCCTGCTTCTTCCCACCATCAGTATCTTTCCCTGCATGCCGAGGATGAGGACGAGACCGTCTGCGTCTTCCATATCCATTATTCTGTGAGCAAGGTGGGCCGCATCCCCAAGGTAGTCTTCCCTTGATGCCTTTGCAATGAGTATCCGGATCCCATCCATCTCAAGGTCGGTGGATGACCTTAAGAGTTCATTGAGAATACCCAACTCTTCCTTGGTCAATTCTGTCCGAATAAAATTAGACACAATTTTAAGGCTTGCTCCCCTCTTGAGCAGGTATGCTGCAGCAACCATATCACGTTCCGTGGTGGAGGGAAAGAGAAGCGAACCCGTCTCTTCATAGATCCCAAGGCAGAGCATCGTTGCCTCCATGGGGGTTATGGGGATCTTGCGGGATTTCAATATCTCGGTGAAGATGGTAGCCGTGGCACCCACATCCTCAACCATTTCCATTGAACCATGGATATCATTCTTTGTTCGGGGATGGTGGTCATAGAGATGGATTTCTGTGTTTGCAGATTTGACAGCCAATTCTGCAAACGGACCAATTCTCTCACAGGACTTTGTATCAACCAGGATAAGCCGCCTTACCTTTGCGATCTCCACGTCTTTCATGCGGGATATCTCAACGGGTTGAAATGCGGCAATAAAATCCCTCACCTTTTTCTCCTGTGAGCCAGGAAAGACGAGCAGCGCATCAGGATATATTTTTTTTGCCGCCACCATGGAGGCAAAGGCATCGAAGTCGGCATTTGTGTGGGAGGTGATTATGTCCATTGCACGAGAGACAAATACGTCATGCAGCAATCAACACTGCAAAGGTACTCCCTGCACACGACGTTTTCAAATCATGGTTTAGAGACCACTACCCGGTTTCTGCCTTGGGCCTTTGCAGTATAAAGGGCATCGTCGGCAAGGGTAATAAGGTCTTCCTTATTGGTGGCTCTATGGTCAGGGTGGGTTGCCAACCCGATGCTCACTGACAGATTTCTTTCCCCTTTCAGTCCGCGGAACGGGTGCTTCTCTATATAGCCTCTCAAGCTCTCCGCCTTGGCAAGGGCACCATTCTCGTCTGTCTGGGGAAGAAGTATGATGAATTCCTCACCGCCGTATCTCGCCAAGACATCACTTCTTCTCATATAGTGTTTAAGGAGTTGAGCCAATTCCTTGAGGATATTGTCACCTGCCCTGTGGCCATACCGGTCATTCACATCCTTGAAGAAGTCGATATCAAGCATCAGGCAGCTGAGATGAAAGCTATGTCTGACTGAGCGGCTGTACTCCTCGGCCAGACGGTAGTAAAAATATCTGCTATTGTATAGACCCGTGAGATAATCAGTGACGGCAAGCTTCTCAAGGTGTGACTTCTCATTCCCCAGCTTCTCGAACAAATAGGCATTATAAAGGGGGTTCGCGGAGGCATTGGCAATGGCCTGGCAAAGCTTTATCTCATGCTTTGTGAATGCGTGGCGGGCCCTGGAAGTCCTCAGAAAGAGGGTCCCGATAATCTCCTCATGAAAGATAATGGGAATGACGAGTATGGAGCGAATACCAAGGGGAAAGAGAATCTCACTCACCCTCTTCATAAGCGGGTCCTTTGTGGCGTTCTTAATCGCAACGGGTTTTTTTGACGACAGTGCCTCGCGTATCTCGGGATACTTATTGAGGTCCAGTCTTATGTTCGTGAGACGCGGATCTTCAAAGGTGGAAATCACATGGGCGTACCGCTGGCTGCCATCCACACTGATTATGGAACACCTCGTTACCGGGATAATCTCTGATATATTACTCACGATGAGATAGAGGATCTCTTTCGGATCAAGGGTTGATGATACGTGATCAGAGATATCAATGACTGTCTGGAGCATCTGAGTCTCTTTTCTTATGTGCTCCCGTTCCTGGCTGTTTCTGATAACATCCCCGATCTTCTGTTCAAGGTCGTCTTCATGGAGAGGGGTGATGAGGTAGCTTTCCGCGCCATAGTCCAGTGCTTTTTTTATCCCCCCTTGAGAAGTTTCTGAAACCGTTGCGATGAATGAACAGTTCAGTTTCAGGGATTTGACTCTCGGGAGTTCAGCTGCTGTAATGATGCAGATGAGACGTTTTCCCCTGCTCGCTGAGGCCCTTGCTACCAGAGAAGCCTTATCCTCTATAAACTCTGCTTTGAGATATTTCTTTTTCCTAAAGAAAGAATAGAGCGATTTTAGTGTCCTTTGGTCTTTTTCGTATACCAAAATCATAATTTCATCCCCTCGCCTTAAGACGCAAGAGTTTCGATCTTTTTAACCATTCTAGCAGATTCTTGGCCTGAAGTGTATTTAAAACATCACCTTTCTCCAGCCAGCCTCTCCTCCCTATCGAAACTCCGTATACCATGGAATCGAATTGGCTTAACACATGGGTGTCGGTGTTTATGGCAACAGGAATGTTCATCTCTTTTGCCTTTCTTGCAAGGGTATCGTTGATGTCAAGCCGGAGGGGGTATGCATTCATCTCGATGGCCTTGCCCGATTCCTTAAGCGCGGCGAACACCCGCTCCATATCAACGTCATAGGCATCCCTTTCCCCTATAAGCCTTCCTGTGGGATGGGCGATGACCGACACATAAGGGTTCCGGATGGCAGCGACAAGCCGCCTGGTGAGCTGTTCCCTGCTCTGTTTGAACCCGGAATGGATTGACGCCACGACAATATCAAGCTGTCTGAGGACTTCATCAGGGAGGTCAAGGGTGGAATCACTTCTGATGTCCACTTCAGCTCCCATGAATACCCTGAATCCCCTCATACGGCTGTTCACCTTCCTGATCTCCCTCATCTGTTCCACAATCTTTTCTTCATTCAATCCCCTCGCAATACCAAGACCCTTTGTGTGGTCTGTGATGGCAAGATACTGATACCCCTTGCTCCTTGCGGTGCGAATGAGTGCTTCCAGCGTGTGGCTCCCGTCGCTCCTTTTCGTATGTACATGAAGATCCCCTCTTATATCGCTGAGCGCCAGGAGTTTGGGTAACCTCCTCTCTACTGCAGCCTCAATCTCGCCCGTGTCTTCCCGTAATTCCGGAGGGATATAGGGGAGGCCAAGGAGGCGATACACGTCCTTTTCATCATCTCCTCCGAGCCGTGCACCGTCTTGTTCTCTGAATATACCGTACTCATTGATCTTCAGTCCTGCCTTCACTGCCATTTCCCTGATCCTAATGTTGTGGGCCTTGCTTCCTGTAAAGTATGCGAGGGCAGCACCAAAGGAATCCTTATCCACAACCCTGAGATCAACCTGTAAATCCTCAGCGATTAGGACACTGGATTTTGTGGGACCGCGCATCAGGATCTCCTTCACCATGGGGAGATGAACGAAGAGAGCCATGACCTTTTCGGGAGTCCCAGAGGTGGCCAGAATGTCGATATCCTTTATGGTATCCTTCC
>DASPUA010000228.1:0-3977 GCA_035623135.1 Thermodesulfovibrionales bacterium
AAAGCTATTACGGGCTCAAGAGATGATGGATGCTTTTAAACTGATCGGCCTTGAAAACCGTTATCCATCCGAAATATCAGGAGGCCAGAAGCAGAGGGTAGCGTTTGCACGGGCACTTATCCGTCAGCCTGACCTGTTGCTGCTTGATGAGCCGTTCTCAGCTCTTGATCAGCCCCTCAGGATAGAAATGAGGCATTTTCTTAAGGCAGTAAAAAAACGGTTTGAGATACCCATAATTTTCGTAACCCACGATTTTGATGAGGCAGCTTTCCTTGCAGACAAAATTATTGTGTACTCTCATGGAAGGATCGCGCAAACCGGTTCATGGGAGCAGGTGTCGGCCCAGCCTGCAGGCCCTGAGGTGGAGACGCTTATCAGGTCTGCAGTGCCCTCACAACAGACCCATGAGATGTTCAACACCTTTTGCGATTCTTGGTATGAGAGGAGCGCAAAGCAAGAACTTTTTACTTTTCGTGCACATTAAAGTGAACAATGAAGATGAAGGAGCCATTTCTCCGTGAAGAATAAAGTCTATATCATAGATGTCACCAATAGGGACGGCGTTCAGACTTCAAGGATATTGCTTCCAAAACTCGCAAAAACGATGTTGAACTTGTACCTTGACGAAATGGGAGTTTACCAGAGCGAGGTAGGGTTCCCTACGTTAAAACACGAGGTACACTATATCAATGCTAACCTCGATTTAGCTAGGATAGGTGGGATCAAGAGGCTGCATCTTGAGGGATGGTGCAGGGCCTTGCCCGAAGACGTTGAGCTGTCTTTCAAAAACTGCCCAAGCCTACGCTACTTGAATATCTCGGTATCCACATCGGATATCATGATACAGGGGAAATTTCAGGGTAGGAAGTCCTGGAAAGATGTCATGGAATCGATGTGCAAATCAGCAAAGCTCGCAAAGCATTCGGGAGCAGTAACAGTGGGGGTGAATGCTGAGGACGCTTCCAGGACGGACTTGGATAAACTCATTGAGTTTGCATTGGCAGGAAAAGAGGCGGGGGCAGACCGACTGAGGTATTGTGATACGCTTGGGGTTGATGATCCTATTACCATATATGAACGGATAAGGGCTTTAGCGCAGGCCACTGGGTTCCCCATAGAGATGCATTGCCACAATGACCTTGGAATGGCAGAGGCTGTTTCTGTGGCAGGCGCACAGGGAGCAATCGAAAGTAATGTTACCTCCTTTATCAACACGACAATTAACGGGTACGGAGAACGGGCTGGAAATTGCGACTTAGTATCCACGATCCTTGCGCTGAAGTTCTCCAATGCGTTAAAGGGTAAGCTACCCTTGGATGAACACATTAATCTTAAAACAGCCTGGAAGATCGCAAAGTATGCATCATATGCCTTCAATATTCCGATACCCATGAACCAGCCGGGTGTGGGCGCGAATGCGTTTGCCCATGAATCGGGGATACATGCGGATGGCGCCTTGAAGGACAGGCGGAGTTATGAACTCTACGATCCCGAAGATGTGGGACGGGGTGAACCTGAGTTGTTTGAGACTGGCAGGATTATCACGACAGGGGAGTACGGCGGCATAAAGGGATTCAGACATGTATACGACAAACTGGGAATCAGCTTCCCTAGCGACAACGAGGCTAGAAAGATCCTCGAACTCGTGCAGTATGCAAATCTCCATACCCAGAAACCTCTGACTGATGATGAACTTCGGTTCATCGCACACTATCCCGAGATTGTGCGGACGATTCTTGTTCTGCAACCATAGGGATTCATAAATTGCTTCCTGCCCGAAGGGCTACTGAGGTGGTAACACTTCTGCAGATAGAGGCATTTTAGAATTATTATACTGAAAAGTTTACAGACTAGTTTCGAGCTTGTTTTGGAGTAACCAGAAAATCGATTATTTTAAGTAGGACGATGAGCAAGAATCTCATTCCGTCCCGCCCGGCTCATTGATACCTCAGCCCTGGTTACGACACGAAGTCTAGAGTCTCCCACAAGAAAGAGAGGGACTATTTCTAACGGTAAGCATCACCGTGTCAAAAGAGTCACAGTCTTGGGTTCGTCAGTGCAATCAAAAGTCGTAGCCGTCGAAAAAACCTTACCTACAATCTTCCCTGCTGTTTAAGCCCATCAATGATACCCTGGATGGCAGGCAATGCCTCAAGGGCGGCCTTCTCGCCTTCAAGAACCGCTTCATGCTTTTTTGAAAAATCCCCTGCTGCGATATAACCGACCTTAGGCCTTATCACCACGTCTGCCCTCACAGTCTGCTGTGCAGCGAGCTTTGCATACATGATGCCTATGGATTGGAGTATCGTATCGATAGTGCCTTCAGGCTGTATGTTCTCAAATGCCGAGGTGACATCCACAGCGATCACCACATCAGCCCCAAGTCTTCTCGCAGCATCTACTCCAACAGGGCTCACCACTCCGCCGTCAACATACATCCTGTTTTCAATCTTCACAGGCCTGAATATGCCGGGGATTGCGCAACTCGCCCTCACCGCCTTCCCTGTATTGCCCTTTCCAAAGACCACTTCCTGACCATTCTGTATGTCGGTCGCAATGGCATAAAAGGGGATGTGCATTTTTTCCAAGGGCGTATTGTTCACGGTCTTATTAATAAACTCCTCAAGTTTCTCCCCCTTAACAAATCCATTGTCAGGAACAACGAGATCGATGATATCTCCCTTTTCCATGGAAAACGACATCTTCTGGAGCTGAAAGGAGTTGTGTCCATAGGCATACATGCTTCCTACAAAACTTCCCGCGCTGGTTCCGATAATCACATGCACGGGTATCTTGTTGGCCTCCAGGACCTTGAGCACACCGATGTGGGCAAACCCCTTTGACGCGCCTGCTCCGAGCACCAATGCGACCTTTGCCTGCTTGGGTGGGATCCTGATCTCACGAGAAGCGCACGAAACCAGAGCACACAGAACGATGAGAAAAATGCAGTATAGCCTGTACGGCACACTCATGAGTGCCACACCTGCCTTATCACTTACTCGGTCCCCTTCAGCGCCTTCAGCCTCTCCTCAGCCTTTTTGGCATATTCGCTTTTGGGGTATTTTTTTATTATCTCTTCATACAGTTCCGCTGAATGCTCCTTGTTATTCTGCACTTCTTCAAACTTCGCGGTCTCGAAGAGCTCCTTGCCGCCATTCCCAGAACATGCCGAAACCAAAAAGATAATGGCCAGCATGACTATGACAAGTATCTGTCTCACGAACCCTCCTCTTTCACATTTTTCTGCGCTCTCCCGTAAAACCTGTCCCTAACCCTCTGCAGCGTCCTCGTTGCTTTATTCAAAGCATTCCATCGTCCTGAGTTTATTCACATCGAAGTGTCTCTTCTCACACCAGATCCTCCCCAGTAACAGCGCTTCTCCGGACGGTTTCATCATCTTGGCCCACTTGCAATCCTGACATCTCCTGCTCTTTTCCGCCACAATAGGGACAAAGCAGGACATATTTCTGTTTTGACCTACGGGAGTCTTTCTTTTGCTGCACCAGACAGTACCTGCAGGAGGCCTGCGCAGGTCAGGCGACATCTCAAGGCCGTATTTGCAATACTTACAGATTACTGTCATGGCAATTGTCTCGATGAAACAGGAACGACAGTTCCTTCCTCGCGCGAGATATTTTCGCACTATACTGCTCGTTGTAATAAGAATCAACCCTTAGAGACCATACACACCGGGAAGAGATTTTAGGAGAATATCTGGTTATCACCATTTTCCCCATGAGCAAAGATTATATTAGTCTATACCACAAAAAACACCTTTGTAAATAACGCATGTGTGCAGGAAAAGCCCTGGACCTCCAGGGCAACCAGAGACCCTCACTGCTCCTCCTTCAGCAGCCCACTGCAAACGCAAAGCCGATTCCTCTGTGCAGTCGAGGAGGGCCATCGTCACTGGCGGGAGACGGACACCTCAGGCAAAACAAAGACACTCATGAATGATACATATGAATAAGCGGGTG
>DASPUA010000229.1:0-4372 GCA_035623135.1 Thermodesulfovibrionales bacterium
CCTATGGGATGGACAGGGAAGCTGATGTTTCGGGGATGAGCATGCAGGATTCTCCATCGGGGATTTTCCTCACCCTCGTTTACAGGGATACATCCTTCAATATCGTCTCTCCGTTGTTCGGCCTGCCGAATGCGTATAACATTCTCGCGGCTGCATCTGTGGGTATTGCACTGGACGTTCCAGCGGAAGTGATCAGGGAGGGTATAAAAAAAGTTGCCCACATAGAAGGAAGGCTCGAAAAGGTGGACGCAGGACAGGAGTTCCTGTGCCTCATCGACTACGCCCATACCCCTGATGCCCTTGAAAGACTTCTTTCCACCGCCAGGACATTCTTGAAAAAGAAGGCAGCGCGGGGGCGCGTGATTATCCTCTTCGGATGCGGGGGAGAGCGGGATAGGGGAAAAAGGCCGGCCATGGGCGAGATCGCCACGAGGCTCAGCGATTATGCCATAATAACTTCTGATAACCCCCGCAGTGAAGACCCTATGGAAATTATAAAGGAGATCGTGTCGGGTGTTTCCGGAGGCGGGTATCGTGTCATTCCGGACAGGAGGGAAGCCATCGCCACGGCAATAGAAATGGCTGGGCCGGGAGATATCATCCTCATCGCAGGGAAGGGACATGAAGAGTACCAGGAAATAAAGGGAATACGCTATCCGTTCAGTGACAGGGAGATCGCGGAACATGCAATGAGAAATAAGATGAGGGGATACAGAGTCCTTTGAAGAAAAACGACTCATGGTCGGCGAATTTTGCATACGTTCTACCGGGAGGGTACGGGAATACTCACGCTTAAGGAGATCATCGAGGCAACTGGGGGGAGGGTCATTTTAGGAAACCCTGATACTGCGGTCTTTTCCGGGGTTTCCATAGACTCGAGGACTATTAAGGAAGGGGAACTCTTTGTTGCCCTCAAGGGCGAAAGATTCGATGGCCATGAGTTCCTCCTGAGTGCCATGGAGAAGGGGAAGGGGGCAGTCGTGAGCATCCCGCCGGCGGTTGCCTTTAGGGGAAAGACCATTGTGTATGTGAGGAATACCCTGAAGTCACTCCAGGACATTGCCCACTACATGAGGATGAAGAGGGGAATTACCGTGGTCGGCATTACTGGCACTAATGGAAAGACGACTACCAAGGAACTCATCTCGTCGATACTGGGGCGGGGCCACAGGGTGATGAAGAACTCAGGGAATCTCAATAACCATATAGGACTTCCGCTGAGCATGACAAGGATCGGTGAGCAAGACGAATATGCGGTCATGGAGATGGGTGCGAGTATGAGAGGTGATATACAAGAGCTGTGCCAAATTGCTGCCCCGGAATACGGCGTCATCACCAATATAGGTCCGGGCCATCTGGAAGGCTTCGGGGATCTCGAGAGTGTGAGAGACACAAAGCTTGAGCTCTTTGATGCCGTGAACACCATTGCAGTCAATGCGGATGACGTTTTTCTCATGGAGGGAATTACGCAAAGGGCCAGGAAGGACAGGCCGAAGGTCATCACATTTGGTATCGGCAATGGTGCGGATGTCTCTGCAAAGGATATTGTGCTCGAAGAGAGACGCTCCCTCTTCAGCATCTGCCTGAAGGACGGCCAGTGCAGAGAGACCGCATTGCATGTGAGCGGAAGGTTTAATATCTCTAATGCCCTTGCAGCGGCCTCGGTGTGCAGTGCGCTGGGGGTGGGATCTGAAGATATTACGGCCGGAATACGCTCTTTTGTGGGTGTTCCCATGAGGCTGGAAATGAAGGAACTCTTCGGTGCAACGGTCATCAGCGATGTATACAATGCAAACCCTGCGTCCATGGAGGAGGCGATCAAGGAACTGGTGAGGCTGAGGAAAAAACGGGCACTTGCAGTGCTCGGGGATATGCTCGAACTGGGAGCATATGCTGAAGAGGCACACAGGAAACTGGGGAAATGGATATCGCAGCTTCCGGTGGACGTGCTTATCGCAGTGGGTCCATTGATGGCGGTCGCGGCCGAGGAATTTTCAGCGGAGAACAGTCATTCCCGGAGGATGACCCTGCCCGCACGCGACTCCTCCGAGGCGCGAAGAATCCTCTTCAGCATCTGGAGCGAGGGGGATACTGTGCTGGTAAAAGGTTCCAGGGGCATGCATATGGAAAGGATCGTGGAGGATGCGTCCGGTAGCGCCACTGATTTTATGGTGCGAGGTGGAAATGCTCTATAGTCTCCTTTATGGTCTCCATGACTGGATCTCTCCTTTGAACGTATTCAGATATATCACCTTCAGGACTGCCATTGCCATAATGACCGCCATGGTCATCACCTTTCTCTTCGCTCCCCGTGTGGTAAGAAAACTGAGTGGACTGAGCGTTACCCAGCAGATACGGGATGATGGTCCTGGAACTCATGCCGCCAAGTCTGGAACACCAACCATGGGAGGAATCCTCATCATTGTCTCCATCGTGATCAGTATTCTCCTGTGGGGGGACCTGAGAAATGGCTATATATGGGTGATGCTCGCATCCCTCGTCGGATTTGGGGCAATCGGCCTTGTTGACGATTATCTTAAGGTGGTACGAAAGAACCATAAAGGGCTCCGCGCCAGGTATAAATTTGGCGTCCAGTTATTCTTCGCCCTCCTGATTGGACTAATCATTTATATGAACCCGAAGGACCCCTATGCCGATGTCCTGAGCATTCCTTTTTTCAAGAAGTGGCTCTTTGACCTCGGATGGTTCTACATTCCCTTTTCCATGGTGGTGATTGTCGGATCTTCCAACGCGGTAAACCTCACCGATGGGATCGATGGCCTTGCGATCGGGCTGGTGGGAATCGCGGTTCTCGCCAATGGTGCCCTGGTGTACATCTCAGGGAACAAGAATCTCGCCCAGTATCTTCAGGTCCTTTATCTGGCCGGTACCGGTGAGCTGACCGTCTTTTGCGGGGCAATGCTCGGTGCGTGTCTAGGATTTCTCTGGTATAACTCGTATCCGGCTGAGGTGTTTATGGGTGACGTGGGGTCACTCGGTTTGGGTGGGTCACTGGGGACGCTTGCGGTAATCACAAAACATGAGATCGTCCTTGCGGTCGTGGGGGGAATCTTTGTGATAGAGACTCTCTCCGTGATCCTTCAGGTGGCATCGTTCAAACTTACAGGAAAAAGGATTTTCAGGATGGCACCCATCCATCACCACTTTGAATTAAAAGGATGGCCTGAGCCCAAGGTGATTGTCAGGTTCTGGATTGTGGGGATAATACTGGCGCTCTTGAGCCTGACGACATTAAAAGTGAGGTGAGTATGAAGAATAGAAATCAGAAGCCGGACGTGAGCAGTCAGAAACCAAAAGTCGTACACACACTACCAGGGAAGAGTAACAGGGAATTTGTTCTGCCGTGCTTTCTGATGGTTTTGTCTGTCCTGTGTGCTCTCTTCTGTCCCCTGTCTCCTGTCGCGCATGCCGATGAAATCAGTTCGCGTGCAGCCATTGTGATGGAGGCCTCCACAGGAAGGATTCTCTACGGAAAGAATCCCAATCTTCAACTGCCTCCCGCGAGTACCACGAAGCTTATGACTGCCATGGTGGTACTTGACAGGATACAACCGAGCGGCACGGTCATTATAAGCGAAGAGGCTGCGAGGATCTCACGCGTAAGGGCAAATTTCAGGGCTGGCGAAACAGTGACTGTGGAGACGCTCCTGAACGCGGCACTCATAAAGTCTGCGAATGACGCCGCATTCGCCCTTGCAGGAGCGGTAGCCGGTACAGAGGAGAACTTTGTTGAACTGATGAACCAGAAGGTGATCGCATTGGGGCTGGAGGATACGTGCTTCATCAATGCCACCGGACTTCCTGGCTATGGCCAGCATACCACTGCATACGATCTCGCAAAGATGTTGAGGTACGCCCTCAGATATCCACTCATAAGGGAAATCATCAGTACGAAGGCGAGCCGTATCTCCACTGAGGAGGGGAGGGCAATATTCATCAGGAACAGCAACCGGCTTCTGTGGGAGGACGAGTCGGTTCTTGGCGGAAAGACCGGCTATACCAGAGACGCCAAGCACTGCCTTGTGTGTGCACGCGGGCAGGGCAATGAAACGATAATCGCCGCGATTCTGGGTGCGCCGAGCAGGGGAAAATTATGGAGAGAATCAGAAGCGCTCCTTGAGCGGGGGTATAAAATCCTTCAGGGAAGGGAGGAGCCGGTGATGCAGTTTACCCGGGCGGACTACAGGGCATCTGTCCAGCCTGCGTCATACAGTGAGAAGATATCAGAGGTGAAGGAAGTGCCGCACAAGAGGGCACACAAGAAAGTGGCAAAAAAGAAAACGAAATTTGCAAAGTCCTGTCGCAATGCCAGGAAGTACAAATCTAATCATGCATACGGGGCTGGAGAAAG
>DASPUA010000230.1:0-4671 GCA_035623135.1 Thermodesulfovibrionales bacterium
GGTTTCCTGAGAACACGTGCGTCTGTAGTCCACGGAATCATTAACGGGATCGACACTGATGAGTGGGACCCACTCAGGGATACCTTTATCCCTGCGACGTACAGCGCGGGCAGCCTTTCCGGAAAGAGGGCGTGTAAAAAAGACCTTATGAAGGAGTGTTCTCTTTCCGCTCATGACAGGAACATCCCGCTCCTGTCGTTTGTGGGAAGACTCTCTGCCCAGAAAGGGCTGGATATTTTTACTGAGGCTGCTGATGATATTATCGCTGCGGGCATACATGTAATTATCCTCGGTAAAGGCGACGAGGAAATTCAGAATACCATCTTGAGCCTTGCCCGGAAGCATAGGGCAAAAATCTTTGTAAAGATAGGATATGACGAAGCATTTGCCCATCGGGTGTATGCGGGAAGCGATCTTTTTATCATGCCTTCACGATATGAGCCGTGCGGACTTGGCCAGCTCATTGCCATGAGATACGGGACGATCCCTGTGGCGAGGAGAACGGGAGGGCTTGAAGATACGATAGCAGATTACAAGCCTCTGAGGGAATCCGGCACGGGATTCCTGTTTGACGATTATAAGGCCTTGTCCCTTAAGGAGGCCCTGGGACGCGCCCTTTGTGTCTACGTGGATGCACAGCGATGGAGCAGGATAATTTCCAGGGCAATGGCACAGGACTTCTCGTGGAAGCGTTCAGCGGAGGAATACATTACTCTTTATGCCGACACAATACAAAAGAGGAAAGGGTAAGGGCCCATGAGCTTACGTTCAAAACTCACTGTCTTTGCCATCGGTTTTCTCTTTGTGGTCGCAGCTTCTGCTTCGGTGAGCTTTCTTATCTTTGAGCGACTCAGCAGCAATTTTGAGATGATGAAGAGGTCTGTGGAAGAGCACGAACTTCACAGAGGGCTGAGGGCATCCATTGTCATGTATATGAATATCCCTGATCGGTGGGCAATAACAGGGGACCCGAGGTTGAGGACGAAATATCGTGAGCGGCTTGCCGAGGTGTATAGGTCGTTTGGAAATCTTAATGTGTTCGCCAAAGAAGGGAAGGTAATCAGCGTAATAGGAAAAGAGTTCGAAGAAATGAAGCGTCATGCAGATGCCATCATGTCCTTTGAAAATCCTGTGGGAAATGCCGCGGTTTCCCGTGAAGCACTCATGTTTCATAACGGGAGTGAAATACTCATCGTTGAACTCGATGCCTTATACCTCAATTCATTAAAAGAGTTATCCGCCCGCATTACTCAAGCCGAGGGCGTGAAGAGTGAGATGAAACTATATTTCACGGCCCTTTTCATCGCAAGTTCTTTAACCTTCCTGTTGCTCGTCCTTTTCATGAGAAAGATGATTGCAGTTCCTTTTAATGATATCTTGACCGCAACAAGCAGAATCACCTCTGGAGAAATTGGCTATCGGATCGCTTCCAAGAGGAGGGACGAATTTGGCATTATCGCCAAGAGATTTGACCAGATGGTGGATGAACTTCAGAAAACGAGCGAAGAGAATGCTGAGCTCTATTTGTCCACGAGGGACCAATTGCAGAAGCTCAGGGCAATGCATGAGCTCGCCAGGGCCATTACCTCTACCCTCGACCTTGACGTTCTCTTGAGAAACATCGCAGAAGATGCGACCAAGAGTTTTCATGCAAAAGGATGTGTGATTCGGTTGCTTGAGGACGATCAATTGACAGTAAGGGCGTCCTTCGGCATCCCAAGGGAAGCGGAGGGCATGATGACCCTCTCTGTCGGCGAAGGTCTTCCCGGGAAGGTTGCTGCCGAGGGGCGGCCTATTCTCGTGGAAGACTTGTCAAAGATGCCTTCCGAGTGGGGGATACCGTATCTTGACGTGCGATCCGTACTCAATGTGCCGTTGAAGGTGGGTGAGAGGGTTATTGGTACCTGGGCCCTGTATGATAAGATCGGACCAAGGGGCGAAGTGGTTTCCTTTTCAGGGGATGACCTCACCATGGCAGAAGGGTTTGCGTCGCTTTCCGCTATAGCGATCAAAAAGGCAAAAATGTTTGAACAGGAGCTCAGGAGGGAAAGGGATGCCCTGGAGGCGAAAAAGAGAATGGATGTCCTTTTCGAAAGCGTCCAGGGAGGGATCATAACCCTGAGAAGGGATTACACGATCCTCTCTGCGAACCGGAATATGGAGACGTGGATTGGAAAGCCTGTGGGTGAGATTGTGGGAAAAAGCTGCGTTGAATTGTTTCACGAGAACAAAGGGGTATGTCCCCATTGTGTTGCGCAGGGTACTTTTGAAACAGGAGAGATTAATACGATCACCCAGATGAGCGGCCTGAACTATGCGGAGCTTACCTCGTATCCCATTAAGGATGAGGAGGGCGGTATCGGGGAATGTGCGGTGTATATCCTCGATATTACAGACAGAGTTCTATATCAGGAGGAAATGGTCGCTCTCTACCGGGAGGTAACGCAGACAAAAGAGTATCTCGAGAGTCTTATCGAGAATTCTGCTGATGCAATCGTAACCTCCGACCTTCACGGAGTGGTTACGTCCTGGAATCAGGGTGCTGAAAGGATTTACGGGTATACCGAAGAAGAGGCGATAGGGCAATATCTGCCTTTTGTACCTGAATTCCTGAATGAAACTGAAAAGGAATACACCGAAAGGGTCAGGAACGGGGAGGTGATAAAGGACATGGAGACCCTCCGTAAAAAGAAGGATGACACGCTCATTGAGGTGAGTCTCACCCTCTCTCCCATTAAGGATGCATCAGGGAGCACCATCGGGGTAAGCGGGATATCGAGGGACATTTCGGGGAGAAAGGCAGTGGAAAAGGAGCTAATTAAACGGAACCAGGAGCTCTCGAGACTCTTTTTCATAATCTCTGCCATGAGGAGCACGCTGGATCTCAACAGGCTCCTGAGGATGATATTGACTGCGGTGACAATGGGGGATGGTCTTGGATTCAACCGTGCAGTGCTCTTTTTGGTGGATGAGGAAAAGAGGGTATTAAAAGGGGTTATGGGCGTCGGACCATCGAGTTATGAAGAGGCGGGAAAGGTGTGGGAGAGGCTCTCCAAGGAGAAGAAGACGCTCGCTGATGTGATGCAGGACATCGAGGCAGGAATTCAGGAAGGTGACACATTTCTGGACCGCCTGAGCACGGGCATCGAAATCCCCCTGGATGCGGATTCGGTCCTTGCCGTTTCGGTAAAGGAAAGGCAGTTGTTTAACATTCCTGATGCGAGACATGAGCACCTTTCGGATGCGGTACTCATCCAGCAGCTGGGCACAGAGGCGTACGCTGTTGTGCCCCTCATCTCCAGGGATAAGGTAATCGGGGTGCTTTTTGTGGATAATTTTTTTAACAAGAAGCACATTACGGAAGAGGACATGAGGTTCCTTACCGCGTTCTCCAATCAGATGGCTACAGCTATCGAGGGGGCAAAGCTGTTTGCCCAGGTTTCACTGGCAGAGGCTGAACTGGAGAACATCTTTAGGTCCATATCGGACATGGTATATTTTACGGACATGAATTACACTATCAAGAAGGTGAACAAAGCGGTTGTCGATAGGGTCGGATTGAGCGAGGGCAAGATTATAGGAAAGAAATGTTATGAGGTGTTTCATGGCATGAACGAGCCATGGCAGGATTGTCCTCACCATAAGACAGTCGAACAGAAAAAGGCATTTATCGAAGAGATCGCAGATCCCCGCACCGGAGAGACCTTTCTTTCGTCGACTTCCCCATTGTTCGACCTCTCGGGCAATTTTTTGGGGACTGTCCATATTATGAGAAACATCTCGGAACTTAAGCAGATCAGAGAACGCCTGGCAACTTCGGAGAGGATGGCTTCTCTGGGAGAGGTTGCGGCCAAGGTCGCCCATGAGATACGGAATCCCCTTGTGTCCATCGGAGGATTCGCTCAGCGACTGGAGCACAAGCTCGACGGAAATCTCAAGGAGTACGCGACCATCATTGCACGGGAAGTGAGGAGGCTTGAGGACATCCTGAGAGATATCCTTGGTTTTGTGAGAGAGCTTCGCCTCTCGTTGTCTCATGTGAATATCAACACGCTGCTTAGGGATGTCCTCTCCCTGGTAGAGACTGAAACCATAGAGAGAGGGATAACCCTGGAAACTGAATTTGCCGAGGTTCCGGATATCCTTCTGGATATGGACAGAATGAGGGAGGCGTTCCTGAATATAGTGAACAATGCGCTGCAGGCTGTAGGAAATCAAGGGGTGATAAGGATACTGACCTATCCCTGGGATGCGTATCTGGTTGTGGAAATACAGGATACGGGGAAAGGGATCCCGGAGAAAGATCTCCCCTTTATTTTTGATCCCTTCTATACCACGAAACCTACAGGAACGGGTCTTGGTCTTGCCATTACCCGCAGAATCATAGAAGAACACAAAGGGAGAATAGAGGTAAAAACCAAGATTGGGGAAGGCACTACTATTAAGGTCTTTCTCTCAAGAGGAAAGGAGGAGGGATGAAGATTTTGATTGTGGATGATGATCAGCATATCAGACGTCTCTATAAGGAAGAGCTTGAGGAGGAAGGATACGAGGTTGTGGTGGCATCAACCGGCTCGGAGGCCCTGGAGCTCTTCGACAAGGAGAATCCCGATCTCGTCACCCTTGATATTCTCATGCCCGATATCGATGGGATTAAACTCTTGCGGCAGA
>DASPUA010000231.1:0-5116 GCA_035623135.1 Thermodesulfovibrionales bacterium
TGGCCATCCCCCCTTCAGTCCCGATTTCAGCGCCCATCCTTCTAAGTTCAGCCACATGCATAAAGCGGTTCTCGAATATTGTCTCCCGTATTACGCTTGTCCCCTGTGCAACTGACATAAGGGCCATGAACTGGGCTTGCATATCAGTGGGAAATCCCGGGTAAGGCATTGTCTTTATGTCCCTTGCGAGAGGTCGGTCGGGCCCGGTGACCTGCAGCTGTTTATATCCTTTCTCTATAACCAGTCCTGCTTCCTGGAGTTTCGTAATCAATGCATCGTTGTGTTCAGGGGCACAGCCTTTGATAAGGACATTGCCCCCTGTAATGCCTGCCATGATCATGAAGGTGCCTGTTTCGACCCTGTCGGGGATTATGGCGTACGACAGGGGTCTCAGCCCTTCCACCCCTTCCACCTCTATCGTGCTCTCTCCCGCACCCCTCACGATGGCACCCATGGAGGTAAGGGCATCGGCAAGGTCGATGACCTCAGGTTCCTTTGCGGCGTTCTCAATTACAGTGGTTCCCCTGGCGAGAGAGCCTGCCATCATAAGATTCTCTGTCCCTGTTACTGTGGGCGTATCCAGGTAGATGACAGAGCCCTTCAGACCCTTCGAACGGGCGATCACATAACCCTTGTCCAGTTCTATGGAAGCACCCATTTTCTCGAGGCCCATGAGATGGAGGTTAATGGGTCTTGCCCCAATGGCGCATCCGCCGGGGAGGGATACCCTCGCGATTCCTTTCCTTGCAAGGAGCGGACCAAGCACAAGTACGGACGCACGCATGGTCTTCACAAGATTATACGGGGCCTCATGGCCGGTAACCTCCCCTGCGTCGATACTCACCGTTCCTGATTCGTGGCGAACCTCGGTCCCGAGACTGGAAAGGAGTTTCCCCATGGTAAGGACGTCCATGAGTTTGGGGACATTGCAGATCGTGCTTTTCCCTGGTGTGAGCAAGGACGCGACCATTATGGGAAGTGCCGCGTTCTTTGCGCCACTTATCACTACTTCACCTTGAAGTTTCCTCCCGCCCTGGATTATCAGCTTATCCAGTCTGGTGTCCTCGATTATTCAACGGCAGCTTCCTTCGGGGTGGCCGGTTGAGTCTGGGCGGGCGAGGGGAGAGGTTTCTCGCTCTGGCCGGGCGAGGGGAGAGGTTTCTCGCCCTTAGTGGGTGAAGCAACAGATTGTCCGCCAGTCATGGCAGAAACATCCATTTTTACCATGAGTTCTTTCGGATTTCTGAAGTCCCTTACCCTCACATCTAGTTCCTTTACCACGAGTGACGGAGTGCGTGTTTCTATTGAGCTAAGGACATCACTGAGGGCACTCACATCCGGGAGTGTTACATCCATGGAAACTGTGATGACCTTGAATTTACCGAGGTCCTCGGCTTTGCCGACCCTTTCACTGGTTATCGTGCCGCCCCTGCCTTTAACGATGCCGTTGAGGGTGTCCTGGAGGGCTGCTGCTACCAAAGAAGGGGTCTGTCCCTCGATGAGTTTTGCATCATCCGTCTTTCGTTTCTCCGTAAGCGAGACGAGCTTCTTTTCCAGTTCGGGTTTCTCGAAGATCAGGGCAATATATTTTTCCAGTGTCTTCATGCTTATGACCTGATCTTCGTTGATCGTCTTCAATTCCGCCTGGACCCTCACATACCCGTAGCGGTAGACGACAATGCCGAGCAGTGCCACCATCAAGGGACCTGCGATCATCAATGTCTTACTTCTTGCCAATTTTTGGTTTTTCCCCTTCGGGTTTTTTTACTTCCTGGGGCTTCTTCGCGCCTTCTATGTCCATTCTTATGCTGAACCTCTCGGAATTGAGCCGCGCGTCCCTGAAGGTGGGCGACGCAAACTCAGCTTTGACAAAGTATTTTGAGGCCTCAAGTATAGGCAAAAGTTCTGTGGCTGAGTTCGCATACCCTTCAAGCTCGACGGTAGTTTCGGTAATCCTCAGTCTTGTCAACCATGTGCTCTTGGGAAGGACAGTGGTGAGCTCCCTGATGATGCTTAAGGCCATCGGCCTAGCCGCCTTGAAATCCTCTATGGTAGAAATCTCACTTGCGAGTGCATCCACTTCCTTTCTCACCTTTTCCGCCTTCTTGACCTCTTCTTTTCGGATCGTGATCTGGTGGTTGATCTCTTTGAGTCTCCTCTCTTCCACAGTCACGGGGGAAAAGATGTAGATGACCAGCAAAAGAATGAGGATGGCGGCAAGGATGAACGTCCCCATAAGGGGTGTCGTTTTCTTTTCCTCCCGTCCTTTAGTGAGAAGATTCGGCCCCGCTGCCCCTGGCCACAAAGACTCAATGAGGACTCCCAGCGCCTCTGAAGGGATCTTTTGCGAAGGGACGCCCGGGACGACGTCAGTTTCTTCCAGTATCCTCAGCGGCGCACGCACCCTTGTCTTCAACATTTCTCTGAGGGGAGAACTTTTGTCCTTTAGGGATACGAAAAGCTTTGGCGGTCTGCCCTGCGTTGTCCCCGTTTCCAGAAGCGGCTCTATTTCAGACATAAGTATGTCCAGTTTCTCCCTCTCCTCCCTTGCCTCCAGAACTCCAGTGAATACACTGGTCATGGAGCCCCTGCTGAACAAAGCGCCTTCATACTCTTTTTCGCCCATTTTTACAAAGATAAAGTCCTCACTCTTGTCAATGTAACGGCAGAGTGTCCCCATGCCGGAGAGATGCATAGTGAGCTTTGTGACATGTGTGCCCGCTTCCTCGAGCGCATCGAGATAAGAAGTGAGCAAATCCGCCTTAGCTGCGGTCACCAACACGGTAACCTTTCCGACCTCTTCACTGAGGAGTTTTGCGTCATAGAATGCTTCGTTTGCATTGAAAGGGGTCAACCTGTCCAGTTCGTACGAGATAACATTGGAGATATTTTCCTTTACTGTGGCGGGAAATTCGGCCCTTTTGACCAGGGTCCAGGCCTTAGGGATGCTCAGGGTTATATCGGTCTTTGAGACTCCCAGTTCAGTGAGCGCGATGCTCACCGAGGAAGCAAGTCCCTCGGCGCCCGGATATTTGCCGTCCACAGGGTAGAGCTTGAATCCCCTGACCCTTATCCTTGAGAACATCCGTGAGCCATACACAATAGACAGCAACCCCTTCTCGATGCAGATCGTTACGTTCTTTGCAGGTGAGATGCGTTCATCAGCCAGACTGAGGAAGAGGGTCTCCGCGAGAGGTTTCCACAGTGCTTTTAATCTCGCTGCAGAACCGGAGACTGCAGAGGCAAGTTTTTCGATGGCTATTGCCTTGGTTCCGTTCATTGACTTGCGGCCGCAGGACTCTTGTAATAGAGATATTTGTATTTGGTGGGCTCAAGGGTCACCACTGCCTTAATGGGATATCCTTTTGTCTTCTCTCCTGCATACCCACGTCCTTCAACGCTATAGGTATTACTGTCTGCAAAGCTGATATACGGTGTGCTCTGCGCAGGGATTCCCACCTCCTGTAGATTCATTATCCTTTTGTTTTGCCTGGAACTGATAATGGCATCCGCAATCTCAGGGGTAATTCCCGGAATCGCCATCAGCACCTCTTTCGGCGCTGCGTTGATATTAATGGCGTTTGTATTGGAATTGACCGTGATAAAGTTCACAAGGCCCTTTTTCCCTTCGCTTCCGAAAAATATCTCGTACGTCACCCCTTTCACGAGGAGGAGTTCCTCCAGGGTATCGAAGTTTGCATTTTTTGCCTTATAAGGGTTTGGTAGGGACATATAGTAGTCGCTCTCTGCGCCATGGAGCCTGGTAAGGTCATCAGCATCCTTCCAATCGAGAATTGAATCCACTATGGTATCAGCATCTTCGTCCTGCACGCCCATTTGTGTCAGGAGAGTTTTCAGTATTATACCAGAAGTGTCATTGAGGGCGTTTATGTTTATCTTTCCTGCCTCATCCGTGATGCTTACCTCATAATCTCTCTCGCCCAGACGACCGCTGTAGGCCGTGCCGTCGGTCTTCCATACGTCGCTCTCTTCAAGAAGTGCGAGTTGCGGATTTTGCTTCAAATAATAAATCTCCTGAATCCCCCTCTGGATTGCCGCCTCCGCGAGAAATTTCATCTCCATCCTTTCCTTGAAGGCCAGGGTGGCATGGGTCTCTGTTCTCGCCATAAAAGAGAAGGACAGGACGATTACCATCAAAATGGCAAGCACCCAGAGGACCATAAGGAGGGCAACACCCTCCTCCGAGTCTATAAGGGCCCGTGTAGATGGATCCCTCGCACATTGTCCTTTCATCATTGCAATGCCGATGTATTCCTGCTCACAAGAGTTTCTCTCCCTGGACAGAAGGCTGTCTCGCCAGCGAACCCCTGGTTCTCATGGGAATTATCAGGGACAGTTCTCTGGTTCCCTGCATGAGGTGCACTTTCACCTTCTCGGGGATATCGGTGTCGTCTGTCCATTGCTCAACCCAGCTTCCCTGTTCGTCAGTGGGGCCTTTATAAAAGTACTGGAAAGAGATCTCGTCCAGGGACTCAAAAAGCCTTGCCTCATTCTTATTCCCTACGCCGACAGTACTTTCCGAAATCCATAATGTCTGCTTGCCCCTGGCATCGGGAATAACGCTGTAGGTGACCACCACATATCCCGTCTGCCCGCCCCAGAGGGAAAAGTTTGACGGGAACAGCAAAATCCCCTTCTCTCCTTTAAAATAATATTTTCTTGAGCCGTCCTCGTCAATGGTAAGGGGGATCTCTGACTGAATCTGGCAATTAATAAGTGTAAGGGAGACCCTCATCCGCTCCAGGGATTCAATCTTTCCCTCGCCCGCATCCACGGAGCGGTATCCAAGTCTCATGGCTCCCGCCACGATGAGTGTGATAATACCGATAAGTGTGATAGATATCATCAGTTCCAGCAAGGTGAAGCCCTTTCCGGAACTTAGATGAGGCACCTCGGAATTCGTAAGGATTTTCATAGCGTATTTTCGGGCGAATCAGAGCGAGTGGGCATCAAATCAGGTTGCAGGCATGAGGGTTTCATATCGTGTGCCTACTACAGCTGTTTATTTGTGAGCTTCATCGTCCTCAGGGAGAGAGATCGCTCATTTGCCCCTTTGGTCCAGTATACAGTCACGGATATGTCCATGAGCGCTACC
>DASPUA010000232.1:0-8539 GCA_035623135.1 Thermodesulfovibrionales bacterium
CATGTGGAGCTGCAGATTATCGAGAATCCGAAGGATGTTTCAGTAGCAATGGACATCTTTATGGTACTCTTTCGGTCAAACCGGAGAGAAAAGGCCCGGTTCATGACCGATGCTAAGGAATCTTTCTTCAGGTCCCTCGCGATGGGAATGGCCGAGGCAGGACTCTTAAGACTGTTCCTTTTGTACCTGGACAATGTGCCTGCTGCTGCGGCACTGTGCTTTGATTATCAATCCACGGTCTATCTTTACAACAATGGCTATGACCGGCGCTTCAGCAACCTCAGCGTGGGACTGCTGACCAATGTCTTCAGCATACACGAAGGCATAATCCGTAAGAGAGGAAGGTATAATTTCCTTAGGGGCAGCGAGCGGTACAAACAACGTCTTGGCGGCCACCCTCTCAAGCTTCTCCGCTGCGAGGTGATTCTGACATGATATCAAGCTCTTTTGTTACGCCGCATCACCAGACGGACGGATATAGGGGAAGTTCCGACATACGGTCCCTTAGGATTGCTATGCTAAGCATTCATTCAAGCCCCCTGGGCGAACTCGGGACAGGGGACACAGGCGGTATGAGTGTCTATATACGCGAGATCTCTCGGGAGCTGGGAAGAGCAGGACACCGCGTGGATATTTATACGTGCGCGGGGGGCGGAAGACGTGATTGCGAGGAACTTCTGTCTGAAAATGTGTGTCTTATCCACCTCCGCATCGGGAATAACGGCCATATCGGGAAAAGCGCGCTTTCGGAATATCTCCCCGAGGTGTTTTTGTCCATAGAGACGTATATGACTGCCAAGAGCATCTGCTATAATCTCATCCACAGCAACTACTGGCTATCAGGCAGCGTAGGTCGCCTGGCACAAGACCGATGGTATGTGCCACATGTCATGATGTTCCACACAACGGGCATTGCAAAGCGGATGGCATGTGGGCAGGAAAGGGAGCCGTTTTTGCGCCTCGTTACCGAAAAGAGGCTCGCCCGTGCATGCGACAGGGTTCTTGCCGCAACAGAGAGCGAAAAAAAACTGCTCATGAAATACTATAGTGTGCCAGGGGAAAATATCGGCGTTGTACCCTGCGGTGTGAACCTCCAACGGTTCCAGCCGGTTGCGAGGGAACTGGCCAGAAAAGAGCTGGGGCTTTATGACTCCCATTTCATCGCTCTCTACGTCGGCAGGTTCGCCCCTGTGAAGGGACTGGAAAGATTCCTCGGTGCGGCTGTCCATCTCCGCTGCAACCGGAAACTCAGTTTTGTCATTATTGGAGGTGACGACAAGAAGACACCTGTCTCGACAGAACTACGCCGCCTTGCCAAACGGGCATCTTTGGGGGGCGTTGTACAGTTTAGGGGCAGGATTGAGCATGACCTCCTTCCCTTATACTATAGTGCTGCTGATGTTCTTGTCGTTCCGTCCTACTATGAGAGCTTCGGCCTGGTGGCGCTGGAATCTCTTGCATGTGGCACCCCGGTGATCGCCACACGCGTAGGCGCAATGGACACATTGATACAGGAAGGCAGGACAGGATTCCTTGTTGACAGCCCCAGTCCCCTTTCGCTCGCATCTGCCATCGAGAGCATGATGGTTGTTCAGCCCAACAGACGCATATGCCGTGAGCAAATACGTGCATCAGTCCTCGGTTATGGTTGGTCGGATGTCGCATCGGCAATTGTGCGGGAATACGCAACCGTCTTTCAGCCGGCAGTGCATAGGAAAGTGATCACCAGAGAATAGAATGAGTGCGCATATGCAGGTCTCTGCTGATATCCTTGTCGTTGCTGCACACCCTGACGATGCAGAATTCGGAGCAGCAGGAACGGTAGCGCGCTGGATCCAGGAAGGCAAAGAGGTCGTCTATGTGGTATGCACAAATGGGGAAAAGGGAACTTCAGAAAGAACAATGGACCCCCGGCTGCTTGCCGGGATACGGAAAAGGGAGCAGGAGGCTGCGGCAAAGCTCCTTGGTGTAAGGGAGGTGGTCTTCCTTGGGCTTCCTGACCAGGGATTGGAGGACACTGCCGAGTTCAGGAAGATGATTGTCAAGGAAATCAGGACGTATCGACCAGCAACCATTGTCACCTCAGATCCTTACCACCGCTATATCTGGCATCGGGACCACAGAGTAGTAGGCCAGGTCATCCTCGACGCGGTCTTCCCTTTTGCCCGGGACCACCTTGCATATCCCGACCTGCTGGAAGAAGGACTGGAACCTCACAAAGTTCGGGAGATGTTTTTTTTTGGTTCTGAAGACGTGAACCACCGCTCTGATATCACCAAGACCTTTGATCTCAAGGTGGCAGCTCTCCGGTGCCACGAAAGCCAGATAAAGGAACTCAAGATTCCGGATCTGGAGGCATGGATGAGGGAATGGTCCTGTTCAATGGCCGAGGGTGCAGAATGCCAGCTTGCTGAGGCATTCCACCGGCTTCAGATTACAAGATAGTACAGATTACTTCTCAGAGATGAATGATGAGTGAAGTGGAGAACTCAGGAACTGCGACGCGATACGCGGTCGACCAAATTCTTAATCTTTATCTTCTGTTCGTCATTGAGGTCATGAAACATAACTCCCATACCGATACCCGGTTGACAATACTTTACCAGTCCCTTCACCGTTATCTGTTCTGATCCGAGGGGAATGGTAACGTCGATCACCTCACCCTCTTCAAAAATTTGAATCGCCGAAACAAAAAGACCACCTTCGCTTATCTCGTTGCTAGTACATAGTTTTGCGCCGTCAATGAAAATATCCTCCCTGAAGGGGAATCGCTCGCTTTTTCTTCGTTCTTCCTTGTGTTGGTCATTCATAAAGTACCAACCTCTTCTCGATAACCTGCTAGCTTAGCATAGCACAAAAATGCTACGGACTTTGTCCAAATCCCGGATGTCATGCAAGGGTTGAGCAAATACCATGCCTTCACAAGTTCTCAGGCTCATAGATTGATTTCAAACGTTTAAAGTAATCGCCATGACACCTGGAATGCATGAATGAACGTTTTTCATACATGACATTCAGCACGGGACGTACGGATTTCATACAGTAAGTTCACAACTCGTTCATCCGTGCAATCAGAAAACTGAATAATGGACAAAAGGTTTTCTCATGAGGGACATCTCTTCAGCCCCTGCTTGTATTGTGCTATATTATGAATATAAGACACTGCTTCTTAAAGTCAATTGCGATCGCTAATAAAGGAACAAGAATATACGTGAGATGTAAAGGCCTATGTGCCGTATGCCTTTATTTTTGGGATGCCTGTAGTACTTCTGTCAAGCGAGAAGGAGGCAAACACAATGATTAAGGACATTCACTGGTTAGGGCATGACACCTTCAAGATTGCGGGTGAGAAGGTTATCTTTACCGATCCATTCAGACTCAGGGAAAAGGACAATGCTGACATCATCCTTATCACCCATGAACATTATGACCATTGCTCTCCTGATGACGTGAAAAAGATACAGGGGGCGGACACTGTAATCGTTGCTCCCGCAGACTGCGCCAAGAAATTGACAGGGAACATTAAGGTTATCAAAGCGGGAGACAGGATTAATGTGAGCGGCATAGAGGTGGAGGCAGTTCCCTCCTATAACACCAACAAGCAGTTTCATACCAAGGATAAGGGATGGGTGGGATACATATTTACTGTAAAAGGACAAAAGATTTACATTGCAGGGGATACGGACTACATCCCTGAAATGAAGCATTTTAAGGTAGATATTGCTCTCCTTCCGGTCTCGGGCACCTATGTCATGACCGCAGACGAGGCGATTCATGCAGCCCTGGACATAAAACCGAAAATCGCCGTTCCCATGCACTATGGATCGATTGTGGGCGACGAGAGCGATGCCAAGAGATTTGCGGATGGTTTGAAGGGAAAGATCGAGGTGGTAATCCTCCATCATGAATAACAATGATTCCTGGCGTTTATTTCCCCTGTGGTTAGGAGACTGTGAGGGTGATATTCTCCTCAGTGAATTCGCAAATGAGGATAGGAATTCTTCACCACATTTCCCCGTATAGGTTTCCCTCAACTTTATCAGCAAGGGATTTATTATGCAGCAGTTAAAGAAACTCATTAGGGGAGAGATAGGAAGGAATGTGGTATGGCTGAACGTGACAGACTCAACCAATTCATTTGCCATGGAGCTGGTGGAGAAGGGTGCTTCCCATGGGACTGTCGTCATTGCTGACAGCCAGACAAAGGGCAGGGGAAGGAGGGGAAGGGCGTGGATATCTCCCCCGGGGGGTAATATTTATATGAGCGTTATTCTCACGCCCTCCATGGGACTGAGGAAAGCGCCGCTCCTGACCATAATGGCGGGCGTCGCCTGTTGCACCGCCCTAAGAAATACCTGTGGCCTGCCGGTGGAGATTAGATGGCCCAATGACCTTATGGTATCTCGCAAGAAATTAGGGGGTATTCTTACTGAGATCAAGTCAAGCGGGGACAAAATAGTCTATGCAGTAATGGGAATCGGAATAAATGTGAGCACAAGGGTAGAGGACTTTCCCCCCGAAGTAGGTATGGTCGCAACATCCATCAGGATTGAAAAAGGGAAGACAGAGTCAAGAACACTCCTTATGGCTGAAATACTTAACGAACTGGATCGCTGGTATCGTGTCATTGCGCACAAAGAGGAAAACACCCTTCTGAATGAATGGCGAAGGCTCACCTCAATGTTGGGAAGACTTGTTGAGGTGACTATGGGTGATGAGATTATTAATGGGCGTGCCCATGACATTGATGATGAAGGTATGTTGATCGTAAAGTTGTCATCAGGATCTTTGAAAAGAATAAGTTTCGGCGATCTTGTTGTCCTTCGATGACGAGAAACATATCCGGGTTGATACTAAGAGAACCTGACTCACACCAAAGAAGAAAAATGGAACCCTGCAAGTTCCTTGGTAAGTTTATTCACAAAAAAGTCAACTATTTCAAGATGTTAGTATAATCAGTATTTTTGCTATAATTAGTGTATGCTTTTGGCCATAGATATAGGTAACTCCTCAATAAATATTGGTTTTTTTGAAGGAGCAGATCTTCTTAAGACGCTGAAAATTCCCGCCCATCCCAAGAGACATGATGATGTATGCAAGGATAAAATCCTTAATTTTCTTTCAAAGAGCCATATGGAAATAGCCCTTGGGGGCGCTATAATATCCTCTGTAGTTCCTGACCTAACTGAGAAAGTCTACGATGCCGTGAGGAACCTGGGAGCGGGACGTGCAATCGTAGTGAGCACTTTGTTAAATACAGGATTGGCTTATAATGTGGAAAAGCCTGAAGAGATTGGAAGTGATAGGATTGCCAATATGGTTGCGGCCGGTGAAATATTCGGTTCTCCGGTAATTGTGGTGGATTTCGGTACTGCAACAACTATAAGTGCTCTTAAGGACAGGGAATTTCTTGGTGGAGCAATATTGCCTGGAATAGCATTAATGACCAGTTCTCTAAAAAAAGGAACAGCGAAACTTCCATTGGTGAATACGTTTTCGAAAAATCCGGAAATTTCGCTCTGCGCCATGGGGAAAAATACGACTATGAACATACTTTCTGGTATTATATATGGTACAGCAGGGGCTGTAGAAAGACTCATATGGGAAATGGAACAGGGGGAATCGTGCAGGTTCAAGGTCGTCATAACAGGCGGCAATTCCCTTATAATGCGCAGTTTTCTTTCAAGAAAGATCTCTGTAGATCCTGATCTTACCCTTAAAGGCCTACGATTTATCTATGAGAGGAATGTCTGATGCATGAATTGAGGAAAGACCCTCTATTGAGCAGATGGGTCGCGGTAATGAGTGACTCAAAGTCTCCAGAGGAGTATACGATCCATCCAGAAAACTCTGAGGAGACCTCATGCGTCTTGTGCCCTGGCAGGGAGAAAGAGACTCCGCCGGAGATTGCGGCTATAAGGGAGGGAAATAAATGGTGGACAAGGGTAATCCCAAATTTCAAGCCGGTGCTTCATGTGGAAGGGGATCTTGGCAGAAAAGGCATGGGAATGTACGACAAAATGAACAGCATCGGTGCGAACGAAATAATCATAGATAGCCCTGCACATGACAAATCCCCTGAGGAAATGGGAACTGAGCAGATGGTGAGGGTCATAAGGGTCTACAGTGACAGGTTGACTGACCTCGAAAAGGACCAAAGGTTGCGATATGTCCATATATTCAAGAATTCTGGAAAGGGTGCAGGTGCAGCCTATGCCCACCCCCACTCCGAGGTTATGGCTACACCAATTATTCCCAAGCTTGTGAAGGAGGAACTGGACGGAGCGAAACAATATTATGCATATAAGGAACGCTGCATATTCTGTGATATCATGCGGGAGGAGCTCAGGGTGGGTGAAAGGCTCATATTTGAGACAAGAGATTTCCTTGCCTTCAGTCCATTTGCCCCCAAATTTCCCTTTGAGTTCTGGATATTGCCCAAAAAGCACGGGTGTGCCTTTCAAAACATAGGGGAGAGTGAAAAGGAAGACCTCGGCACTATGCTCTTGACTGTGTTAAGGAAAATGGGGCGCGTGCTGAAGGACTCTCCGTACAATTATGTAATTCACACCGCTCCAAACAGGATCCCGAGGCGAAACCACTGGCATACCCTCGGCGATGATTTTCACTGGCACATGGAGATAATACCCCGCCTTCTAAGAACAAGCGGTGTCGAATGGGGTTCGGATTTTTATGTCTTGACAACATCCCCGGAGGATGCAGCAAAATATCTAAGGGAGGCTTGATATGGAGATCAGGAAAATTCTTTTCCCCACCGACATTTCCGAGGGTTCTGCCCATGCGGTTCCCTTTGTCGCGGACCTCACGAAGCATTATGGAGCAAGGCTTTACATTATCCATGTTGTCTATGATATTGCGAGGGTGACAGGGTGGCATGTCCCCCATGTCAGCATGGATGAGATGTACAGGGACATAGAGACAAATGCCATGAAGGAGATTGAGAAATGCTGCATTGAGGAACTTAGGGGGTATAAGAATATCGAATACAAAGTCATTAAGGGGGTACCCCACGAAGAGATACTCAAATTTGCTGAAGAGAATCATATTGACATGATTATTATGGGTACTCACAGCAGAAAGGGTCTTGACAGGGTCTTTTTTGGAAGCACTGCGGAAAGGGTGGTAAGAAATGCAAAGTGCCCTGTCCTTACGGTAGGATCTCCAATTCAGCGGAAAGCTGCTGAGGCAGAGAGGTAGAAGAAAGATGAAAGAGTCCTGCACTGTCTTTCCGGTGTGGCAATGAGGGTCTATATTTCAGAAAATGCATTCATTGACGTGTTGCTCAGCTCTGCCGAGGTGTACAAGAGAGAGTGCCTTGGCTATTTACTTGGCTACCGTCTGGAGGACAGATTTATCGTCGAACATGCATTCAGTTTCCAAACTGCAAACAGAAAGCATAAAGGAGTGGTGGTCCATGAAAAGAATCACAAGAAGGTGGAACCAATTCTTGCCAAGTTTGATAAATTACAGATTATAGGGGACTTTCATTCCCACACCCAGTTTGGTCCGACGAAAGGACTCCCTTTTCCGAGCGAAGAGGATATTAAGGGAATGAAACAGGGTCATATTTATCTTATTATTGCCATCAATAATAATGAGAAGACCGTGGGATGGGGTGAGAACAGGGATGGAACTATTTCGGGTTCAGTGGGGAACTTCTTTTTTAAAATATCGGCCTATTTCCTTAATAAGAATTCCTCAAAGCGGGCAAGGATACACTGCCCTTTTCCTCCGGGCTTCCTGAATTAATGAGCTTTTATCTATTGAGAAAGCCACCCTGGGAAGAGACCAGGCCCGTAGATAATCCCAAACCGGCTTGTCTCACTCCTGTTATATAATGCTCAGGACCGAAGCGTTGGTGATTGGGGGTGGCCCCGCTGGTTCTACTGCGGCACGATTCCTGGCAAGCAGCGGGGTGGATACTCTTCTTGTGGAGAGGAATTTCTCTTTTGTCAAACCATGCGGTGGTGGCATCCCCTCTTTTCTCCTGCGGGAAATGGCTCTTCCTGAACACCCTGTCAAGAAATATGTTGATACCATAAAGGTTGTATCGCCAAGAGGAGAGATCCTCCATATCCCCCTTAAAGGAGGCTCCATAGCTATTGTTGAAAGGGGCGAGTTTGATCAAGTCCTCAGAAGTGAGGCAGAGAAATCAGGCACAAGGCTTTTTCAGGGAGAATTCAGGCGTTTTACTGATATGAGCAAAACAGTGACTGCAGAAGTCATCACTTCTCCTGAAATTTCTTTGCCTGGGCATGCCTTCCCGCGTACCATTCACGTGGAGGCGGATTATGTGATCGCGGCTGACGGAGTAAACTCAAGGGTGAGGTCAGCATTGGGGATCAAGTCTCCTCCCTCATTTCTCACCCTGTCCGAAAAGATACGGAGCAAAGATACCGATGTCTGTGAATTCTGGTTTGGCTCCTCCCACGCGCCGCGCTGCTATTCGTGGGTCTTTCCCCACGGGGAGGGAGTCTCGGTGGGCACAGGCACCCTGGAGCATGCCGGGATAACGCAC
>DASPUA010000233.1:0-5725 GCA_035623135.1 Thermodesulfovibrionales bacterium
CGTGCCATGTGGCCTGAGGTGAGGCTGATAGGGATGGGAGGGGAAAGGATGAGAGACTCGGGAGTTGAGCTCTTCTCCGGAATATCCAGTTCCCTAGGCCTCACAGAAACCCTTTCATCCATCAAGAAGCTGCGTGAATCATTCGTACAGGCTTCAAGGATTCTGAGAGAAACAGACCCAGAGGTTGTGGTGCTCATTGACTATCCTGATTTCAACTTCAGGATTGCGAGAATTGCGAAGAGGCAGGGGAAAAAGGTGCTCTATTATGTGAGTCCCCAGGTGTGGGCATGGAGGAAAGGAAGGGTAAAGACCATGGGAGAGATTGCGGACAGAGTGGCGGTGATCCTCCCGTTTGAGGAGGAGATTTATAAGAAGGCCGGCGTGCCGTGTGAATTTGTGGGCCACCCTGTGATGGAAGAGATAGAGGAGTTAGAAAAAACAACGATGCATGAAGTGGAACACCGTAGGTCGGGCTCCGGAGCCCATCCTCCAACCATTTCCCTCCTCCCCGGAAGCAGGCCACAGGAGCTGAAAAGACTCCTTCCCGTCTTCACCGACTTTGTCAAGGTGTGTAGCCATGAATCTCCCAGGGCCCGGTTTCTCGTACCTCTTTCACAGAATATAGAGGTTGACCATTTCAGGGAACACATCTCAGCGCTTGAACAAAGGGGTGTCGTCTTCATGAAGGGTGATGCCCTTAAGGCCCTTGCGTCATCAGACATGGCGGTCATCGCCTCTGGTACGGCGACCCTTCAGTCCGCGCTCCTGGGTACGCCCCTGGTTGTGGTGTACAGGGTCTCTCCCCTCACCTACTTCATAGGGAAGAGCGTACTGGACGTCACCCATATTTCCCTTGTGAATATTATCGCAGGGAAAGAGGTTATCCCGGAACTCATCCAGCATGCAGCAACCGCAAAAAATATCATGGAACAATCTAGGAGGATTTTGTATGATGAGAGATACAGAGACTCCATGATCTCTTCATTCAGAACGATAAGAAAACTCTTCTCAGGGAGGAAGCCATCCAGGAGGGTGGGGGAAATAATAGGGGACATGGCAGGCTGGGGATATACAAAGGCTGAAGCGGTCTCTCCCACTGATTCGCGCAGAGGAAACATATGAAAGACCTTAAAAGAATCCTTAGCCTGGTGAAACCTTACTGGGGACGTCTCATCGTCTCGGGAGTATGCAGTCTCGTGGTCTCGGGACTGAACGGCTCGCTGGCATGGCTCATCAAACCAACCGTGGACAAGGTGTTTGTGCAGAGGGACCCCACATTCCTCATCCTGCTAAGCGTGGCGGTCATGACCGCCTATCTCGGCAAAGGTGTTTTTTCCTTTTTTCAGTCCTATCTCATGAGATCGGCCGGTGCAAAAATCGTTAGGGACATAAGGAATAAGTTATTCCACCATTTGCTCTACCTCCCCATGAGTTTCCTCCATAAAGACTCCACTGGTGCCACGGTCTCCAGGGTAATTAATGACGCGGGTGTTGTCCAGGGGCTTCTCGCCTACACGATCAAAGACATTTTTGTGGAGGGTGGGACCATACTGGTCCTTGTCTTCGTGGCCATGTCCAGGAGGTGGGATATTACCCTTATGTCCATAGTGGTACTGCCTGTTGCCTTCTACTTTGTTTCAAGGCTCGGAAAAAGGCTCAAGAAGGTCAGTTTGCGCACCCAGGAAAAGATAGCAGAAATTACCGAGATCCTTGCCGAGACCTTTTCTGGCAACAAAATCATAAAATCCTTCTGCCGGCAAGAGGGCGAGATGAAAAGATTCAGGGCAAAAAACCATGACTTTTACCGTGAACTCATGCGGTCCACGAGGATTATTGAGGGGACATCTCTGATGATGGAGTTTGTGGGAGGGCTTGGTATCGCCGGTGTCCTCTGGTACGGGGGGAGTCTTGTGATCAAAGGGGTCATCACTGCGGGAGATTTCTTCTCCTTTCTCGCTGCCATCTTTATGATTTACACCCCTGCCAGGCGCCTTGTGGCTGCAAATAATTCCCTCCAGCAGGCAAGTGCACCATTGGACAGGGTTGACAGACTTCTGGAGGAAAAAACAGAACCAGACGGCACAAGAGCGTTGGAAGGCTTTCACAATGGCATTACGTTTGATCATGTCTCATTCAGGTATCAGGGAACCGATAATGATGCCCTGGATGACGTCACGCTCAGGGTAAAAAAAGGAGAGATCATCGCCCTTGTGGGGAGGAGCGGTGCAGGCAAGACGACCTTCGTGGATCTTATCCCGAGATTCTACACCCCTGGAGGAGGGAAGATATTGGTGGACGGGGTCGACATATCCGGAGTCACTCTGAAATCCCTCCGTTCCCTTATCGGCATCGTGACCCAGGATGTCATCCTTTTTAATGATACGGCAAGGGTAAACATTGCCTACGGAGACCCCGGCGCATCTGACGAGGACATCGTGAACGCAGCCAATGCTGCATACGCCCATGAGTTTATCCTCCAGCTCCCCCATGGCTATGATACGGTGATAGGGGAAAGGGGAATCAGGCTCTCAGGAGGTCAGAAACAGAGGCTTTCCATCGCAAGGGCAATATTAAAGAATCCTCCTATCCTTATTCTGGACGAGGCCACCTCATCGCTGGATACCGCTTCAGAGATTATGGTACAGAGGGCACTCGAAAATCTCATGAACGACAGGACCGCCTTTGTGATTGCCCACAGGCTTTCCACGGTAAGAAGGGCCACGAGGATCATCGTGATGGATAAGGGCAAAATAGTGGAAACAGGTACGCATGAAGCACTTCTGGAGTCCGATGGCATGTACCGGAAGCTGCACAGCCTGCAGTTCAATGACTCCCTCGTTGACAAATTGTTGGGTGAACCTCCCCAGCTTACCGAACAACCCTCCTGAGATGTTTTTCGCCTATAGCCTCCTCTACACTGTTGCACTGCTTGTCCTGCTGCCCTATGAATATTTCAGGAGACCGAAGGGCTTTAGACGGAGGTGGCTCAAGGAAAGATTCGGACTTACTACCCCTCCTTCGGTCATGGGTGATGCTCCGGTTGTGTGGATTCATGCAGTTTCAGTGGGAGAGGTGCTTTCCGCCATTCCGCTCATACGAGAACTCAAAGGGAGATATCCTTCGCTTTGCATTGTCATATCGACTGTGACGGACACAGGACAGAAACTCGCCAGCGACAAAATATCGGATATCGCATATCCGGTATACCTGCCCTTTGATCTCGTCTCTGTCCTCAAAGGATTAATGAAGAGAGTGAGACCCCGCATCTTTATTACGATGGAGACGGAGTTATGGCCCAATATTTTCAGGGTACTGAGGAAAGAGGGAATCCCCATCCTCGTACTGAACGGCAGGATATCTGACCGCTCCTTTAATGGCTATAGGAAAGTACGATTCTTTATTAAGGAGGTGATAAGATGGGTGGATATGTTCTGCATGCAGGAAGAAGTGTATAAAAAAAGAATCCAGGAGCTGGGCGCTGACGAACACAGGATCAGGGTGATAGGAAATTTCAAGTTCGACACACCACCTGATACGATCCCCGGATGGGTAAAATTCCTGAGAGGGCCTGTGATCGTCGCAGGGAGCACCCATGAGGGAGAGGAGGAGTTACTCGTGTCTGTGTATATGAAGCTGAGAAATGCGCATCCTGAACTCAACCTCATCATTGCGCCACGCCATCCTGAAAGGTTTCAAAAAGTGGAAGAGATGCTGGGAGCACAGAACCTGCCGTATACCAAACGCTCTGATATGAGTCCGCAGTCAGCGTGGCAGGAAGGAAAGAACAACCAAATGCTTTCAGGAATAATCATCATCCTCGATACCATTGGAGAACTTGCCCCTGCCTATGGCATGGCTGATGTGGCTGTCATCGGGGGAAGCTTTGCAAACCATGGAGGCCACAATCCCCTTGAACCTGTGTTCTGGGCAAGGCCGGTGGTATGCGGACCCCATATGGAAAATTTCCCCTTTATCCAGGATTTCTATAGAGAGGGAGCAGCTTTGGAAACCAGTGCGGAAGGCCTTTACGGGGTCCTCGATGAGCTTCTCAGCTCTCCTAAAAAGAGAAGCGCCATGGGGAAAGGGGCAAGGCTTCTGTATGATAAGAAGGCAGGTGCAGTACAGAGGGCTATGGCAATACTAGAGCGTTACCTTAACGCTAATCTCCCTGTCGCCAAAGAGAAATCTCTTCCTTAACACACGCACCTCAATAGTATCCCCCTGTTTTTTGTAAAAAAGAAATATTTTGATATCGTCAGCCCCTTTTATCAGTTCATTGTCGAGAGAAAGAATAACATCTCCTTTCTGCAGACCAGCCTTTTCTGACACACTCTTGTCGGGAAAACCCTTGACCTTCACTCTCCCTTCCTCTTCGGACAAGAGCACCATGAGTTTGGGTGCAGAAACCATGTTCGCCGGATGGGGGAAGAGCACAAAATCCGCAACTCCTGTCTCCACCGCGTCGTCATTGAGAAGTACCGCATACTCCAGACCATTTCTCCTGAACACCCTCTTGGGAATGCCGGACTTATAGGCAAGATGGCCGCTCCCGGCAATCACCACCATCTTCCGCTCAGGGTTTTTTCTGAGGTATTCGTCAATGGACTGGGCCATTGTCTCATCCCAGATGATCTGGGATTGATAGAAATTATCGAAATCACGTGATCCGCTACGTTCATGCTGTTCGAATACCTCCCTTAACCTCTCTCGATACTCTTCATCAGACATGTCCATAGTGTCGGGCAGCTCATTTTTTTCCTCATCGCTGAGGGAGTCCATCCCCTTGCTCGACACCTTGTCCACAATCTCCTTCCTAATGTTCAGGGCAACCACAGGTATCTTTTCCTCCCTTGCAAATGTCAGGATATCCCTGTAGAGGGTATACTCAAACCCCCACCGGCTAAAATACTCCGAAGACTTCAGGAACTCCTTCTCATCTATGGTACCCTCAATGTACTCATCGAGCACCTGCTGGAAAGGTTTCTGGAACATCTCCATTCCAATGGCAATCTTCGGATCCTTCCTGAACAACCCCCTGATCGTTTCGAGCTGGGTGAGATGATGTGCGTAGCTTGTATGATGTTCTCCCACATACACAACCCTCTTGCCAGAAACGCTGTTGACGATGTCAGACAACTTCCTTGTCTTTGCAACCTCTATCCCCACGACCGGCTCCGCAAGAGGTATATCCCATCCCTGTTGGCTTTCCCCAGTCTTTTTTTCAATGTTCTTCCCTTCTTTAAAAGCCACAAGACCAGAGTTCCCAAAATGGGATATCTTCTCCCATGCACTCTCAACCTCACTACCTGAAGAAGCGTTGACCACCCCTATTATCATCGAAGGATCGAAAGGGTTTTGCCTCACCGTGAGCACAAGCCCCTGTGAAGGACCGTCCATCTTCCCAAAGAGCCTCCTGATAACAGGGTTGTCATACCCCAGAATAACCAGCGGAGACCGCTTCACGTCCTCGTCCCCAACCTCCTGGGACTTCTTTGCTTCATATCCCCTCTCCTCAAAGTATCTCACGACCCAGGAATAGATATCCCCCTTGCCTTCAGATGGAAGCACAATCAGCCCCTTGTCCGGGTTGAGGAGCCTTCCTATTACCGGAGGGGTCTCTTCAGGAGTAAGTTTTCTGAAGACGTCGTAGTGTCCATCAATGACGAGTTTCTCGGCCTTCTCCTCACAGAGAACCTCAAAATCCTGCTTCTTGTCATAGAGCCGG
>DASPUA010000234.1:0-7098 GCA_035623135.1 Thermodesulfovibrionales bacterium
TGAGGTGCATCAGGGATCTCATCCATGTGAAAAAGATAAGCATTGAGGGTATCAAGAAGCTTCTCGAGTTTGCGCCCTGCTGGGAGATCACCTCTTGCCCTAATGAAAGAAAGATCAAGTGCACTGCATTCATTAACAAGACAAAGCCATGCTGGGACCTGAACAGGATGATCTGTAACCAGGAGGCGGGAAAGGATTGCGAAGAGTGCGTTGTCTACATTGCCCGCCACAACAAAAAGCTGCAGCATAACTAAAGGGGCCTCTCTGCCCCAGCTTTCTCTGAGCTTCTTATTAAGTGCGTTGTCGTCTCTTGCTGAGCGGATGTCTGATGAATAACGCTGGTGATCTTGGGATCGTATCTAATCCAGGTCCAGTTTTAATGGTTCCCTCATCTCTCGTGCGCCCCTGGATGGGGAGTACTCCCTCGGCTGGGTCCCATTCTTGAAATACTCCCTCACGCCTGATGACTCATCTTTTGCGAGCAAACCATTGGCGGGGTCTATGGGATAAGTCACGATGCCCTCGGGAGTCGTAAACTCATAATGCTCTCCCGCTTCCACAGACTTCATGAAATTCACCCATATGGGAGACGCAGCCCGTGCTCCTGTCTCCTGGTTTCCCAAAGGTCGCACGTCATCAAAACCGACCCAGACGCAGGCAAGCAGGTCAGGAACATACCCCACGAACCAGGCATCCCTGTATTCATTGGTCGTCCCGGTCTTGCCCGCAACGGGTCTTCCCAATGCCTTTGCCCTCCATCCCGTGCCATAGTTCACCACATCTTCCATCATGGAGGTTATGAGAAAGGCAGTCTCGCGGCTTATTACCCTTTCGCCTTCAGGATCATTGCTCTCGAGGATTCTCCCCATGGAATCGGTGATATATTTTATTGCTATGGTCTTCATCTTCATGCCGCCATTCGCAAATACAGTGTATCCCATGGCGAGGTCCAGAGGTGTTACGCTCATGCTTCCCAGCGCAATGCTCAGGTTATGGGGCATCTCACTCTTCAGTCCTATGGTTTTTCCGAAATCGATGATCTTATCAACCCCTATGGCATCCACAAGCTTCACGGTGACTACGTTCCTCGAATAGGTCAGGGCATCACGTAACCGTGTAGGACCGTAAAATTTGTGATCATAGTTCTCGGGACTCCAGTCTCCCTTGGGCCCGCCCTTATAGGTGACCGGCTCGTCGTTTATCACGCTCGCAGGCGTAAAGCCGTTATCCATCGCAGCAGCATAAATGATCGGCTTGAATGCAGAGCCCGGCTGCCGTTCTGCAAAGACAGCCCTGTTATATTCTGACTTTGCATAATCATACCCGCCTACCATCGCCCTAAGATACCCGGTCTCCGGGTCTATGGCAATAAGGGCACCCTCAGCCTCAGGCTCCTGCTCAAGGATGAGTTCGTTCCCCCTTGATGCCTTAAACCCAACCCTCACCACATCCCCTGGCTTGAGTACCTTGTCCAGACTGAAATTCTTAACCTGGCTGGTCCTTCCTGTTTTACGGTCAATGGTGGTACTTGCCCACCTGGCATTTTCGACAGAGAGCCTTCCGATGATTCCCCTGGCCTTGATCATCGCGTCCTTGGCGCTCACCTTAAGGACCACTCCTGACACAGTGTCCCCAGTATTGGTGATGAGGGAGTCTGGGGAAGCCTTTTTCTTCAATTCCTTCTCTGCATTCACCTCGCGATGGTCAACGGGACCTCTCCATCCCCTTCTCTTGTCAATATCCCTCAGTCCGTCCTGAAGGGCCCTTGCAGCTGCTAGCTGAGACCTCTTGTCAAGGGTGGTATAGACACTGAGGCCGCCTTTGTACACCTCATCCACCCCATATCTCTCCTCCAGGTATTTCCTCACGTATTCGATGAAGTAGTTATTGGCCTCTATCCCCCTCCGGACAGTCGAAAGATAGAGTGGCTGTTTGACCGCTTTTTCCCTTTCTGTCCGCTTTATGTAGCCCTCCTCTTCCATGCGCAAAAGGACCGTCTCCTGCCGCTCCTTTGCCCTGGTGAGGTTATTATAGGGAGAATAGGTGGAGGGCGCCCTGACAAGACCGGCCAGGAGCGCAGCTTCAGGAAGACTTATCTCCCTGACGGATTTGCCAAAATATACCTTTGAGGCCATCTCCATCCCGTATGCGCCATGCCCCAGATATACCCTGTTGAGGTAGAGCTCCAGTATCTCTTTCTTCGAGAGGTTCTTTTCTATCTTCATGGCAAGGGCCGCCTCCCTCACCTTCCTCTGTAAGGTCTTTTCAGGGGTCAGAAATGTGATCTTTGCGAGCTGTTGGGTGATGGTGCTGCCACCCTCTTTAAGGCCGACATGGAGGACATCCTTTACTGCTGCCCTAAGAATGGCGATATAGTCTATCCCTTTGTGCTTCCAGAACCTCGAGTCTTCCACTGCAATCACCGCATTCACCAGGTATTCCGGCATCCGGTTCATGGACACGAAAATGCCTTTTTCTACCTTCAGTTCTCCCACAAGGGTATCATCATCCGCGTATATCTTTGTGCCTGGTATTGCTTTGAACTGCCTCAGCTCTTCCACAGAAGGAATGCCCTTTCCGAGCGCAACAAAGCCGCCTGCGACTATTCCGATCAGTATTGCAGCGCCTATGAAAAGGACGAGGTTACGCAGGGATTTAGGAGATTTCATCGAAGACCGCTGGGTTTTATGTGCATCAAAAATTATACTCCTGCCAAACCTTTTCTGTCAAAAAGTTCACAAAAAGCCCACACCCTTTTCACAGCAAAAAAATAAATAAATCAATTAGTTTCTCTTTTTTACTTTTTATCTTGACAGATACAATATATTGTGGTTAAATCTAATCCTGACAGGAAATCATACAAAACCTAGATATTAATCATTTATCATCCGAGGAGGAATTATGAAAGCAGTAAATGGTCTTAGCCTCACCCAGAACGGCCTGAAGGTCCTGGAGAAGAGGTATCTGCAGAAGAATGAGGAAGGGAAGATTGTAGAGAACCCTGAAGGGCTCTTCAGGAGGATCGCAAAGGCCATCGCCTCTGCAGACGCCCGGTACGGAAAATCTCCGGAAGTAGTGGAGGAAACCGAGACAGGGTTCTACTCAATGCTCACCGCAATGGAGTTCCTCCCCAACAGCCCCACACTCATGAACGCAGGGAGGAAACTGGGCCAGCTCAGTGCCTGTTTTGTCCTTCCGGTGGGCGACTCAATGGAATCAATTTTCGACGCAGTAAAGAATGCGGCAATCATCCATAAGTCCGGCGGGGGAACAGGATTCAGTTTTTCTGGCTTAAGACCAAACGGTGACGTGGTGGGCTCGACCAAAGGCATATCTTCAGGCCCCATATCTTTCATGACGGTCTTCGATACCGCCACAGAGGCAGTGAAACAAGGGGGCACGCGGCGCGGCGCCAATATGGGCCTGCTGAGGGTCGACCACCCGGACATTCAGGACTTCATCACCTGCAAGGACGAAAATACAAAGCTCAACAATTTCAATATATCGGTAGGCCTTACGCAGACATTCATGACCGCCCTCGCAGAAGACAGAGAATACGAGCTGCTCAATCCCAGGACAAGGCAGGTGAGCAGGAAGGTCAAGGCAAAAGAGATTTTCAGCCTCATCGTGAACCATGCGTGGAAAAACGGAGAGCCCGGGATCGTGTTCCTCGACAGGCTGAACGAATCCAATCCCACGCCCCATCTGGGAGAGATTGAGTCCACGAACCCCTGCGGTGAGCAGCCCCTTCTTCCCTTTGAATCCTGCAACCTCGGTTCCATAAACCTCTCGAAGATGGTGAGAAAGGTCACCGCTCAAAACACGCCTTATGAAGTGGACTGGGAAAAACTCAAAGACATCACATGGAAGGGGGTTCATTTCCTCGACAATGTGATCGACGTGAACAAATATCCCTTGCCCCAGATAGAAGAAAAGACCAAGGCAAACAGGAAGATCGGTCTTGGAGTGATGGGATGGGCGGACATGCTCATCAGGATGGGGATACCTTACAACAGCACCGAGGCGGAGAAACTGGCGGAAGAGGTGATGGGTTTCATTCAGAAGGAAGGGAAAAACGCATCCGCGGCCCTGGCCGAAGAGCGCGGCGTCTTTCCCAGCTATGAAGGGAGCATCTATGACGGGAAGATAAGGCTGAGGAATGCAACGGTCACCACCATCGCACCCACAGGAACCCTCTCCATAATCGCAGGGTGCTCATCAGGCATAGAGCCCCTCTTTGCGGTCTCTTATGTGAGGACCGTGATGGAGGGTACCAAGCTCATCGAGGTGAACCCCTATTTCGAGGAGGTTGCAAAGGAGAAAGGCTTCTGGTCAAGACAGCTTATGGAGCGCATTGCGGAAAAGGGCAACCTCCACAGTTTCCAGGAGATACCCGAAGAGGTGAGGAAGGTCTTTGTCACAGCCCACGACATCACCCCGCTCGAGCACATAGAAGTACAGGCCTCTTTCCAGAAATTTGTGGACAATGCGGTCTCCAAGACCGTGAACTTCCCTCACCATGCAACGCCAAAGGATGTGGAGGAGGTATTCCTCCTCGCCCATACGCTCGGCTGCAAGGGGGTCACAGTGTACAGGGATGGTTCGAGGGAGGAGCAGGTGCTCTCCACAGGGAAGACAAAGGAGACTGGCCAGCAGGCGGGAGCCGCTCCGTCAGCCAAGATAATGCCGAAGAAGAGACCTGAGGTGATCCGAGGGAGCACGCGGTTTATGAAGACGGGATGTGGAAACCTCTATGTCACGATCAATGAAGACGAAAGCGGGCATCTTTTCGAGCTCTTCACCTCTATGGGCAAGGCAGGAGGGTGCGCGTCAAGCCAGGCGGAGGCAATAGGCAGACTCGTTTCCCTTGCCTTTCGCTCCAACATAGAGCCTGAGGAGATCATCAAACAGCTGAAGGGCATATCATGCCACCAGCCTGAGTGGCACAACGGTGGGAGGATCCTCTCCTGTTCTGATGCCATTGCAAAGGCGCTCGAAAAATACCATACAAAACCAGAGAAGGGAAACGGCAACGGCCACAAGAAGGGCCATCACGAGGTGATGCTTATGGGCGCCTGTCCTGAATGCGGCGGCGCGGTGGAGCATGAAGGCGGCTGTGCGGTATGCCATAACTGCGGATTCACCAAGTGCGGATAAGGAGGATGCATGAGCGGAAATAACGGGAGAGGGGCCGGCCACAGACCGTCCTGGGAAGAGTATTTCATAGAGATCGCAAAAGTGGTCTCCACCCGCTCCACCTGCCTCAGGAGGAGATACGGCGCGGTCATTGTAAAGGACAACGTGATTGTGAGTACAGGTTACAACGGCGCTCCCCGCGGCTCTGCAAACTGTGTGGACAGAGGGATATGCAGGAGGAAGGAGCTCAATGTCCCTGCGGGTGAGCGGTACGAATTATGCGAGGCGGTCCATGCAGAGCAGAACGCCATCATCAACGGCTCGCCCGAGCGAATGAAGGATGGATCCATTTACATCGCGGGGTTTGAAGAGGACAGCTCAGCCGCAGAAGGGAGACCCTGCCTCCTCTGCAAGAGGATGATCCGGAATGCCCAGATACAACAGGTGGTGTACCTCTCCAGAGACGGGGACATCGTGAAGGTCGAGGATGTGAGAGAGCTTGATACGCCACCCGTGAATGCGGAATAACAACTGCTCATACCGCACAAAGGAATTTGGCTAAGAGTTAGGTCCGCGATATTTTATAACGAGAGCATGCTCAAAAGTACCATTCGAAATTTATTCTGGAGGAATGAGCCATGATGAAAATTTTTATGATTGTGATTGCGTTCTTAATTGGGGTGCTGGTAAGTCCTTCGGCCACACAGGCTGAAGAAAACAAGCCCTATGCCCACTACTGGATGACTATCGAAACGCACAACATGAGCATACCTGGGATGCCCTCTGGTGAGATGTCTGGCATGGAGGGCATGATGGGGAAAATGATGGGAATGCCTGAATTCGGTCCTACCAGGACCCTGCGTCTCCAGTTGAATTCCCCAAGGCAACTGCCCCCTGATCCCGATGCCACCCATGACATCCCGCCTGGACAGAACATGGGAAAGAGCCTTCCCCTCATCATCCCTGTCCATGAAAAAGCGGCAACCGAGCGGTACACGCCTGAGAAGAGGGAAGAGAAGATCGAAAAGCCCAGGTTCCGCATGCTCATCTACTGGGGCTGCAGCGAAGAGGTGAGGCCAGGCCAGCCGATTGTGATCGACACAGAAAATATGAGTCCTGCTGACTTTGGGAAGGCATTCACCGGCCGCACCGCAACCCGTCAGTCTCCTCCATCGGAAAGAAACGGCTGGATATACGCGGATTGGCCGAACAGAAAGAGCACCCTCAAGGTCCCGAAAGATAGCTCTCTCTTAGGCAACCATTTTGTCCATGGCAATTACACGCCTGATATCAAATTCTCCATTGACCGGATGCGGGACTTCATGGCACCGGTGGAATTTACCTCAGTGACGGGCAGTACCTCTGAAAGCATATGGTTTCAGTGGAAGGAGATTCCCACAGCCATAGGATACCTTGCGACTGCCATGGCACACAACCAGCAGGCAGGCGAGACCATCTTCTGGTCATCCAGCGAAGTGCAGGACTCTGGCTTCGGCCTCATGGACTTTCTCACTCCTGCGGACGTGCGCAGGTTCATTCAGGACAGGGTCGTGATGGACCCCAGGATCACGAGTTGTACTATCCCGAGGGGAATCTTCAAGGGTACAGAAGGGAGCATGCTCAATTTCATCGCCTACGGGGAAGAGATGAATATGGTCTATCCACCAAGGCCTGATGACCCGGACCAGCCCTGGAACCCCATATGGGCAGTGAAGGTGAGACTCAAATCCACAGGTATGACCATGCTCAGCGCCGAAGAGCGTGAACAGAGACAGCCCAGGAGGATGAGGGAAAGGGAGAGCCAGCAGCCACAGGAGCAGCCCCAGGCACAGGAGCCCCCAAGAGAGCAGCCCCAGACCCCGCCTGAGGAAAGCACCATAGACAAAATCAATAAGTTCAAGGGTCTTTTCGGGTATTAGGAGGTCTCCTAAGAATAGAATTTTTTATGAAGGTTGCGTCCAC
>DASPUA010000235.1:0-8134 GCA_035623135.1 Thermodesulfovibrionales bacterium
CATCCGTAACGACGACGACGACAGGCTGGACATGGACGTGTACGGGAACGACATCAACATCAGCCAAAATATGCTCCAATGCCCCCGCCACAACGTGCACGGCAGATGTGAATTGCGGCACCGGGAATACCTGCATAAGCAATTCAAATCCGCCGAAGACGGTTAATTGCTCGGCAACGTCAGCAGCAATAACCGGAGTCTGCGGAAGCAACGGCACCTTTACAACCTTATCGTCAGCCAGCTCTGGTCTGTGCGCAAACTCCGGCAGCCAGGTGAAAGGCTTTACTGCTACCGGTACTGGATGGCAGTGGACATGCGGAGGAATAAACGGGGGAGCGGATTCGTCACAATGTAGCGCAAGTCTCCAGACGTATACGGTGACGGCATCGGCAACAGGCGGGAGCGGGAGCATAAGCCCGTCGGGCCTGATTTCGGCCTACTATAACACAACCAAGTCATTTACGATAACGGCGCCCAGCGGATATACGGCGACAGTGGGAGGCACTTGCGGCGGTTCACCCGCAACCGGGACCGGGACATTCAGCTACGCGACGGGTCAGATAACGAATAACTGTTCGGTATCGGCGACCTTTGCATTGACGCCTGTCAACGGAATCTGCGGAACAGCAAACGGCGGGACATTTTTGACCCTTTCGTCTGCCAGCAGCGGTTTATGCCAATCCGGATTTTCTGTGATCAACTTCACAGGCACAGGGCCGTGGTACTGGAATTGTCAGGGGTTATACGGCGGTAATAATTCGCCACAATGTAACGCAAACCTCCAGACGGCGCCGCCTGATCTTGCAATAACGAGTGCTGTGGGACCCGGTGTCGTATCATCGAGTGGATCCTTTACTGTGAAAGTAACTATTAATAACCATGGAGCCGGAGCTGCCGGTCCGTTTAACGTAACAGTCTATCTCGGCTATTCCTGGTTTAATCCACTCGTGGGAGCCTCAGCAATAGGCACCGTGCGTGTCAACGGGTTGGCCGCCGGGCAGTCTACGACCGTTACGGTTCCGACGTCACCGTCGGTAGTACTTCATACGACGTATGTGCTCACCGTTGTTGCCGATTCCTCTCAAGAGACCGGCGACCCCAACACTGCAGATAACATGTCAGAACAGTTCCTTTACGTTTTATAGTGTAATCTTTCATCCAGGGGGGACAGCCCTCCCCCCTGGATGAAGAAATATGAACAATAAATCCCTCTGGTTGCTTTTGCCTTTCTTGCTCGTTATTTTTTTTAATGACGTTCTCCTTTTTAACAAGACTTTCTCCACCTCTTCTCTCGTCCCAGGCACAACTCCGTCCGGCCCCTACGGTTTTTCAGGCCGGAGGCCCGAAATGCCCTTTTCCTTTGACACAGGGGGAGATGCATGGGTCAATGAGCCGAATCCCTATATAATCAAGAAAGTTTTGCATGAAAGTTCGTTTCCGGCATGGAATCCCCTTGAAGGCCTCGGGATGCCTCTTGTCGGGAATTTAAACACAGAGGTCTTCAATCCCTTAAAAGTATTTCTTAACCTCTCGCCAAATCCTTTTTCACAGGACATGTTCTTTCTCCTGAGATTGCTTGTCATGGGCATATTTACCTATCTTTTTCTAAGGGAAATGGAACTGTCCCCTTTATCATGCCTCCTCGGCTCTTCATTTTTTATGCTCTCGGGGTACTCAGTCTGGTGGATCAATCTCCATCCTCTGAGCACGGTGACGTATCTGCCGGCAGTCTTCTATTTCTATGAAAAATGGAGAAACCGGGAGCACGTAATGAACGCCTTTTTGATGTCATTGTTTCTTTCCTTTGCCTTTGTTGCAGGGAAAATACCTGATGTGCTTATGGGTGTCTCCCTTCTCTTTATCTATGCAACATGGAAAGGCTTTACGAATAATTCCGTCAAAGGCCTCTGCCGGGAGGGCTGCAGGGCGGTTATCGCAACTCTCTCCGGCACACTAATGGCAGCTGTCGCTCTGGCTCCTTTCGTGGAACTCTATTCCAATGCGTCTCCACTTGCGAGGGCCATCAGGACAGGCGCCGCCGGTCATATAATCCCTATGATTAGCTCCGTATCCCTTGTTCAGCCTCTTTTCCTTGGCTGGAAGAATTATTCTTACGGCTCATGGCTCAAGTGGACACCGGATGCGATCCTGCCCCACGCAGGCATAGTGATGCTGCTGCTTGTTTTTTGCGCAGCGTTTAATCGCAAGATTGTGATAAGAACCCTCCCTTATTTCGTATTCTCGATAGGTGTGTTTTTTGTGGTATACGGCATCTTGCCATCCCAGGTTGTCTCGAGATTGCCTGTCATCAGAAGCATAGAGTTCTTAAAGTATAACGGGATGTTCTATTTCTCTTTAGCTATAATCTCGGCCTATGCCTTTGATGACCTCTTGTCGGCTGAAGGGAGCAGGAAGAGATTTTATCTTTCCCTCGTGGCTGCCTCGGTATCAATACTTGTGTATTTCATCTTCCTGTACAGCGCGAGTCCTGCAGGCATGAACGACTATATGGTCTCCGTTCTTCTCCTTTCTCTTGTTGGGCTTCTTATCATGGGGCTGGCTTTCCATTTCTTGAAGAGCAAACAGTTATTCGGAATAGCGGTCTTTCTGTTTCTTGTAGGCGAGCTTTTTCTTTATATGCCCAAAGACCATCCGGACAGAGGAGACCCCTACAAAGAACCGCCTTATCTCAAGGTCATTAAGGATAAAGAGCCTTACCGGATTACCGGCGATGGAAGCTCTCTGCCTCCTCTTGTGAGCGGCGCTATGGGGTTGTACGATGCAAGGGCCATCAGCGTCTTGATGCCGGGAGACTACTATCGTTTCTTTGAGACCCTTTTGGGGTTCAGTCTGCCAGGCACAAACAACCCGAATCCTCTGTTCACCGCAACGTCTCCTTTCAGCGATCTTGTCGGTACGAAATACGTAATGAGCCGGGAACCTCTGGAGCGATCGAGAATCGAGGCCGAGGTAAAATCTCATATCGGCGCCTTGAGAGTAGTACGTCTCTTCGGAGCGATGATAAATCATGCTATTGAAGGAGGAGTGACCTATGGGCCTTTTGAAGCAGGCGGCGAGAAGAAGTTTTCTCTCTTTTTCCCTCTAAAGTTTGCCTTTGAAACGAGACTTAGGGCATCGGAACCTTTTGTCTTCACGGGGTTTGCGCTGAAAGATGTCCCTAAAGGCGCAGAAGCTAAAATAAAAATAACAATCGAAAACAGAGTTGCTGAGTTGAACATAAGAGAGGGCGTCTGGAAAGACCAGTGGTTTGATATCTCCGCCTATTCGGGGAAGGTCATCACCATCAAAATAGAGGGCATCGGCGACGGTGACGGGCAAATGGCCCTCGGGGATTTTGGTCTTTCCCCCGGTCATGAAAGAGAGAGGATTATCTATGACAACCTCCTGACACTTCACAAAAAAGAGTTTGATTTCCTAAAATACAGAGGCGCATATGAAGGTATCCACATATATGAGAATACGAATGTTATGGACAGGGCCTTTGTTCTGCACAGGATAAAACCGGTAGGGAATCTCAATGACGTAATAAGAGAATTGCAGGAGGGAAGCGATTTCAGACAGATTGGCCTTGTGACCCCACCTTTGTCCAAAGCAGGGAATGAGGAAGACTTGTCTCCACTTCCGAAAGGGGGTGGGCCTGATAGAGTTATGATCAAGAAATATGCCTCTGATGAAGCAGTGTTGGAAGTGGAATCAGGGGGCGGACTCCTTGTCCTTAGCGACCTGTATTATCCGGGGTGGAAGGTGAGAGTCGATGGGAAGGAGGCCCGGATAATAAAGGCATTTGGCCTTTTGAGGGGAGTAGGGATTGGAGGAGGGAAGGTTGAAGTCCTGTTCTACTACCGACCCGTGAGTCTTTATGCCGGCTCCATTATTTCAGTTATGACCTTTGCCGCGTGGATTGCGTTTTTTATAATTTCGAGAAGAAAGGACAGGCTCTGCCGATTTGTGAAATAGGAATGAGGGAAGAGCGAGATAGAATGATGTCGGTTGATACGGCAAGATTTTTGAATGTTTTTATGGACCAAAACAACAAGTGTAATTTGAGATGCATTATGTGCGGATTCAGTGATCCCAGGGCTCGAAAGATACGCAAATATGACCTGCCCTTCTGGCTTTTTGAAAAGATTGCGAGGGAGGTTTTCCCCTCTGCCAAGTACCTTGCGCTTTCATGTCTCACCGAACCACTCATGACCAGGGATTTCCCTCAGCGACTGGACTTGTTGAAGACATATACTGTTCCCTTTACTGAAATAGTTACGAACGGTACACTGCTTACAGAGTCGATCATAATCAAGATGGTTGATGCGCGTGTTTCGAGGGTGGCAGTATCATTGGATGGCGCTACCCCTGCAATCTATGAATCTATTCGTGTGGGCGCCAAATTCGATAGGGTGATCAAAAATATCAAGATGTTTAATGCGATAAAAAAAGAACAGAAATCGGATTTACCCAGCCTTCGTATTGACCACGTAATATCCAGGGTGAACATGAATGAATTCCACTCATTTCTGGATCTGACAGAATCTCTTGAAGCCAGGGCGATTGATGTGCGCACGATATCGCCGTTTCGAAATGTCAAGTATCGGGAAAAGGAAGACGAATCATTTTTTCGACGGATGACGATAATTAAGGAGGAATTACGGCAGTGGACTCAGAAAACAGGAGTGGAAGATGTCGGGTATCTGAGGTGTAGCGCAGAGGAGATACAGTTAAAAGACGCATCAGGAAGAAATATGACGTGCCGGCGTCCGTGGGATACTGTTGCTATCCATCCCAATGGAGATGTATTCCCATGCATGACATGGTCTCGACAGGGGGGAGGAAATTTATCCGAGAAGAGTTTTGAAGAGATATGGAATGGCTCCGTCTTTGAGGCACTACGGAAGGAATTCGAAGAACGAAAACCAGGGATCGACTGTTTATTTTGCACAATAAGAAAAAAAGACGCTGAAAGCGACGATGATTGTTTCTTCACTATGTTAAACAAACGCCCGCCCAAACGGCCAGTACGGGAATCTCTCGCCGCATTAATCAGGGGAACGCTTCGAGGGAAGAGATAGGCGAATAACGTGTAGTATGCACGGAGACAGCAAACATGGCGACACTACAGGAGTTTTGCAGGGAATGGATGCTCAGGCAATCTTGCAGGAATATGCCGGTCGCTTTTTGGAATACGTGATGAGAAAGCCACGGCAACGAATGGCGCTCCCTGTTATTCGCCATTATGGGGAGAGATGTTCGGAAAACGAAGAACACGGTTTGCTTGGCCGGAAGCCGCTTAAACCCGCTGAGCATTTGAACAAACCTTTTCATCAGATCCCAAGATGATCTCGGTTGTCATCGTAAATTACCATTCTGCGAGACAGACAGAAAGGGCCATTCAGTCGGTTTTGCAGAGTGGGGTGGAAAGAGAAATCATCGTTGTGGACAACACCTGCACAACCGGCGAGAGGAAGGTTCTCGATGAGATGCGGAGGTCATACGGATTCAGCCTTATCTGCAACGACAAGAACCTCGGGTTTGCGAGCGCGTGCAATCAGGCATATGCCCGCTCGAAGGGAAAATATATCTTTCTTTTGAATCCGGATGCATTTGTTGTGCCCTCTTGCCTTGGCATATTGAGAGGGTTCCTTGAGAATACTCCGCCTGCCGGCTCGGCATCCCCCCAGGTTTACTGGGACGACGAAATGAGGTACTTTTTCCCCCATTACACTCTTCCGTCCCCGTCAATGGATCTTTGCGTGCGGCTGTCGTCTCTCTCTAGGACGTTCAGGAACATTTATTCGCACTCCGAAAGACGGAGAAACCTTGAACTCTGGCAATCTTCAACGCCTGTAAGGGTAAAAAATCTCCATGGCGGAGTCGTCATGGTAAGAAGGTCTGCGGCGGAACAATCCGGTGGACTCTTTGACGAGAGGTTTTTCTTGTTCTACGAAGATACTGATCTTTTTTTCCGACTGAGAAAAAGAGGGTACAGTCTTTACACTGTTCCTGAAGCAAAGGCAGTTCACAATTACAGCCACAGCGCGAAGAAGCTGGAGATGATGTCTCAAACGAGCCGCCTTTACTATGAGAAACACTTTAGCAGAAGCCTTCTTTTGAGGATTTCATCTTTCTTGCCTGAAGGTTCTTTTGAAGGCCCGTATCACGATTACGGGATATGGAATACCCCACCGTTATTTCCTGTTCCCAAAGCATTCCGGGATGGGTATCTCTTTGAGTGGAGTCCCAGTCCATTATTTATCCCTTCAACCGGATGCTTCGGCAAAGGGGCAGAATTTGCTTTTTCACGGCAGGTCTGGGACCTGCTTGATGACGGCAGGTATTTCAATCGCTTTTCGCCTCCCTCAAAGAGCATTGGGAAATATACAACAGGCTATTTGGAGAAAAGGGCATGAATTTCACTATCCGGAACGACCTTCCCGGAGACGAGGATAAGATGTACTCTGCGTACGAGAACGAGATCGTTTCTCCAAAAGAGGAGAGTAGATGGAAATAAGAGCAATCAAGGAAGGGGACGAGGAGGGTATTCGTTCCCTCTTCTCGGCCTGCTTCGGTAAGGAACTCTCCCGCGAGGAATGGGTCTGGAAATACAGGCGTTCGCCATGGGGCGCCACGGCGTCGGTCGCAGTGGAGGGAGGGGAGATTGTTGCTCATTATGGCGGCATTAGGATGGAATTCTTTTTTAGGGGCAGGATCTTTCACGTCTACCAGCCCTGTGACGTAATGACCCATCCCCGGTACAGGGCAAGAATATTCTCGAGAAAAGGGGCGATGGTAAGGGCAGCCGAGCATTTTTATGCGACCAATCCGATGGACTTTGCGTTTGGATTCGCCTCTGAGAGGCACTCAATCCTTGGAACAAAGCAGCTGGGATATACAAAACATAACCATGTCAGGGTGCTCACCAGGAAAGTCACCTCTTCCGGTCTCCTGTGGAGACTTCTTCTGAAGGTGAAGAGAGGATGGGGCTCGATCGAGGGAGGAGATCTCGACTCCCTTTGGGAAAAGGTCAGGGATTACCACGGCCTGTCGATCATGAAGAGCAGCCGGTATCTTTTCTGGCGATACCGTGACAGACCTGCAAAAGAGTATCTGCCCCTCACCATAGGAAGCCGGCAGAAGAACGCTCCAATCGCCTTTGCGGTCATTTCCCTGGGAGAAGCTGATATGTGTGTTCTGGATTTCCTTTGCACTGAGACGTTGCGCGCAGGTACTCTTCTGAAAGTGCTCGAAAGGATAGCAATCGAGCATGGACGGAAGAATCTCGTGTTATGGACTCACCAGGGAGATCCGCTTTTCGGAACTCTTGTCAGCAAGGGATTTGTGGAGCAAAAGGGGATACCGAACAGTTTCAAGGTAATGAGTGATACTGTCGACGTACCGTTTCTTATCGAGAATTACTGGTACTGGATGGGAGACTATGATGCGAGTTAGCAACTGATTCTACATGCCAGGGGCTGGAGACCGACAATAAGCCCGTTATTCCTTCTGTTATCAGTGTTGTGCGCTCATCCAGAAATAACGACCGCCCTTCATTTCGCGTCGTCGCTTCCGTCACCCCTATAATCCTTATTATCAGCAACCACTATAAAGGTATTTGCCGTGTGGAGAATGACGCTGGTCAGGTAATGCCCCAAAGGATTCAATCCCCAGACTGCATAATCCAAAGCATGTGATATCCATGCAAGAGGATGCCAGTTGCTTCCATAGAACTTAAGAAATGCCCATTTGAAAAGAGCGATATTAAATGAACGGATAAAAGTGTTGTCACAGACGTAAAGGCCGTTGTCCCAAGTGACGAATGCATTTGGGAGGGATGTGAGATACACGATGAAGGACACCGTTGAGATTGCAGCCGCGAGATAGTATTAGGCTCTCTGCGGCCCATTCATCTTCACGTACATCCCCCTGGAACGATTTTACTGAAAGCACCGATGAGTCTTAGCAGCACAGACTCTTTCGTAAATCTTTCAGCGACCAAAAGGCCCCTCCTCCGGAGCCTCTCTCTGAGTTCACCGCTTTCCGATACTGCCAGAATGGCCTCGGAAACTGCTCCCGGAGTGGATTCCACGAAGATCGCATAATCTTGGGGGTCGTCATAGGAGAG
>DASPUA010000236.1:0-4887 GCA_035623135.1 Thermodesulfovibrionales bacterium
CCCTAAATAGGATGGTGCCTTCATCAGGGGTGATCAGCCCGATGATGTGCTTGAGGAGCACGCTCTTGCCGCTTCCGCTCTTGCCGATGATGGTCGAGATTTGATTCTCGTAAATCGTGAGATTCATCATGTCAAGCACGGTCTTCCCGTTAAAACGCTTCGTGACATCCCTGAACTCTATCAATGGCGTTTCCATAGGGATCCTCACATGAGAAACGAGGTTACCACATAGTCTGCGATAAGAATCATAACACAGGAGAGTACGACTGCAGAGGTAGTAGAGAGACTCACGCTCTTGGCGCCGTAGCTGTCGGTACGGAGGTGAGTGAAGTATCCCTGGTAGCAGCAGATTGTGGATACGAGCACTGCGAAGACCAGTGATTTGATAAAGCCTCCCCTGATATCCACCATCTCCACATAGGAATGAATCCGATAAAAATAGGCACCTTCATTCACCCCGAGGAGAAGAACGCCGGTGAGATACCCGCCAAGAATGCCGATGAGATCAAAAAAAGCGGTGAGCAGGGGGAAGCTGATAATGGAGGCGGCGATACGCGGACTGATGAGATAGCGAAGTGGATCGATCCGCATGGTATAAAGGGCATCTATCTGCTCCGAGATGCGGAGGATACCCAGTTCAGCGGTCATTGCAGAGCCGGCCCGTGCGGTGATCATGATGGCAGTCAGAACAGGGCCAAGCTCTCTGATGAGCGACAGGGCCACGACCGAGCCAAGGACCCCTTCGGAGCCGAATTTTATCAGGGTATAGTAGAGCTGCAGACCGAGGACCATGCCGGTGAAGAGGCCGATGAGCATCACGATAGTGGACGACCTGGCACCAATGTAAAAGACCTGCTGAATAATCTCGCGGATCTGTTTGGGCCTAAAGATCTTCAGGAAGGAAAGGGTAAAGAAAATTACCACAGCGCCAAGATTATTGATGATGCTCAAGATCCTTTTGCCGAGGAAATCAAAAAGAAGACCGAAGGAACTGTCCTTTATAATCGATTCCATTACGCTGCCCATTGTCCCTTCTCGCTATTTTTCAGAAGAACTTTGATATTCACAACGTGTCGACACGCGGTTATGCGACCATCGCACAGTAATGAGACAAAAGCGATTCTGTTGGTGTTAACCACTCATCCATTCATATGAACAATTATATTGCATTGGGTGAAAAAGGTAAACAGTGCGCACATTTGGGAGTTGACACGGATGAGGATAAGTGAACTACATGCCCGAACGGCTTTCAGGGCAAGGTACCATATCAGAGTTTTCCTTGCGCGAGACCCCCGATCTTAGTTTTTAGTAATGAAATCAGACCGTCAAAGCCCTTTTCCTTCATCACGCTGGTAAACTGCGAGCGTGTCAACGCGAGCTGGCTCACGCCAGAGATCTGGATATCCACAACACGCCAACTGCCATCAATTTTCCGAAGCTTATAATGAAACACCGCCCCCTCTTTCTCGGGCCGGATAATTTTGCTGATTACGGTAACCGTACCCTGGTCCGGTGCAGACTCAGAGACCACCTCGAATTGCTCCCCTGAATAGCCATCAAAACGCCTTGCGTAGGTCGCAACGGACCACTCGGAATAGATTTTTACCAGCGCACTTTGCTCAGTTTCTTTGATGGTCTTCCAGTATCTGCCCAATGACTGACCCGCCATGTAGGAAAGGGCAAAAGAATTCCTGACTACAGGGTCCAGCAGCTTGTAACGGCCTGAGTAACCAAGCTCATCTGCCCTTTTCATGGACTCAAGGAGGGCAGCATTGAACGTTTTAATCACTTCAGCCGGACCCTTTGAGTCCGCTTTCCCCCGAAGTGGGAAAAGGACCACACACAGGAGGACAACCAAACCAATTACACAGTGCACCATATGCATACTTCTTTTCCGTCTTACCATATCATCTTTTCCGCTCCATTCAATATTTCTAATACGCACATTCCACGCATTTTCCGCCCACCAGAGACTTCTTTTTTTGGCATAATATAATAACCTAAGACGCATGATTATGAGAACAGTGTCTTGATTTCGGGCGAAAAGGATGATAGGACGAGCTAAGGACTATCCAGCACGGCTACTCACATGGTGGGTTGCCACTGTCCAGCGCCATGCATTTCTTGTGATGGTGATTACGATTGCCGTCACCGGAGGGATACTTTTCCATGTGCTCACTCATTTCAGTATCAATGTCGACACCAGCAGTATGCTTTCTGAAAAACTCCATTGTCGTCAGCTCGAAAAGGAGTTTTGCGGGGCACTTCCGAACCTGAGTGATACTATTGTGATTGTGCTCGATGCCGACACTGAGGAACGTGCCCAATCAGCGCGCACGCAGTTGGCTGAGCGCCTGAGAAAGGAAATGGGTCTTTTTAAATCAGTCTATGAACCGGGAGGAGGACATTTTTTCGAAAGGAATGGGCTTCTCTACCTGAGTGTAAAGGAACTGGAAGATTTTGCAGATACCCTTGCCAGTGCCCAACCCTTCCTTGCACTTCTTTCCCAGGACCTGAGTGTGAAGGGTCTTTTTTCCATGCTCACTACGGCGCTGAGCCGTGGTGACGAGATCAGCCTTAAGGATCTCAGGATCGGACTCCTATTTGACGGGATGAGCGAGGCCTTCGAGAGCACACTCAACAATCGTAAGTTCCACCTCTCCTGGCAGGGCATGATGTTCGGCAAGGAACTGGCAAGGCAGCGCCATCAATTTATTATCCTCCGGCCCTATCTTGATTTCACCAAGCTGTCTTCAGGTGAAGTGCCGCTTGAAACAGTGCGGCGGGTGCTCAAGGAACTCGGATTCAATGGTGAAAACGGGGTAAATGCGCACATTACCGGCGATGTGGCCCTGTCCCATGAAAATCTGACCGAGGTGAGAAATAGCGTGGGGTTTGCCACAATAGTCTCTCTGTTCCTTGTAAGCTGCTCATTGTATATAGGTCTCGGGAGATCCGGGCGCTTGGTGTTCGCGAGCCTCACGACCCTGATTATCGGGCTCGTCTGGACTACAGGATTTGCAGTGGTCTTCATCGGAAGTCTCAATCTGATCTCCATCACCTTTGCGGTGCTCTTTATAGGCCTCGGTATCGATTACAGCATTCAGTTCTGCCTGCGTTACAGGGAATTGGTGGTATCCGGCCTTGACCATGGGGAGTGTATCGGTATGACGGCACAAGGGGTGGGAAGAAGCCTGCTGGCGAGCTGCATCACCATCGCCATAGGCTTCTTTTCATTTGTGCCCACTGCCTATGCCGGGGTCGCTGAGCTGGGTCTCATATCGGGCATGGGTATGTTCATCAGTTTCTTTGCAAACCTCACCATACTTCCCGCGCTCCTCACCTTACTCCCCCTTCAACGCTGGAACGTGCGACAGGCCTCGTCGGGGGGGGCGCTCCTCATACTCCCTTATACACATCCGAAGACCGTTCTGAGCGTGGCGATCATACTGGGACTGGGGGCTCTGGCGCTCTTTCCCAGGGTGTATTTTGATTACAACCCGCTGAATCTTTATGACAAGAAGTCAGAAGCGATCGCTACGGTGAAAGATCTTTTCAAGGACACAGATTCTTCACCATGGACGATTTCGATACTCGTGAAAGGTGCGGGAGAAGCAAAGGCTCTTGCGGAGAAACTGGGAAGCCTGCACGAGGTGAAGATGGCAATGACTATCTCAGATTTCGTACCTGAGAGTCAGCAGGAAAAACTAAGGATTCTCTCCGATATACGTCTCATGATGCCTCCCACCCTTAAGGGTCTCGAGGTGAAACACTCCAGCTATGAGCAGGAGCTTGCCTCACTGAACACGTTTGAAGAGGCGCTCAGGAAATCACTCCGCTCATTCTCGGGCCAGGATGCCCGCGGTGCCCGGCGTTTGTATGAGGATATCGGGCGTTTTCAGACGATGCTTAAGGACCCGGGAAATGGGCAGAAGGCCTTTGCAGCACTGGAAGAAGGTCTGTTGTCCGGTCTTCCTTCACTGCTTGAGCGGCTGGGGACCTTGCTCCAAGCAGGCGCAGTTGATATGCACTCCTTGCCCCAGGATCTGGTATCTCAGTATGTGTCCGTGGACGGGAGGTATCGTGTCCAGGTTTTTCCCCGTGAAAACCTCCTGGACAGACATGCGCTTGAGCGGTTTATTCACTCGGTGCGTACTCTCGCACCCGATGCAACTGATACCCCTGTCACCGTCTATGAATCAGGGAGGGCAATAGCTTCATCTTTCCGTCAGGCAGCTCTTTCCGCCCTCATCGTGATTACCCTCTACCTCCTCGTTGAATTGAGAAGCATATCCTTTACGATCCTGATCCTCGTTCCTCTGCTGCTTGCAATGCTTCTGACCGCTGCGTCCTCGGCCCTTCTCGATATCCCGCTCAATTTTGCCAATGTTATTATTGTGCCGCTCTTGTTGGGAGTGGGGGTTCACAGCGGACTCATTTTTATACTCCGCTGTCGCACAGAACCTCCTCCGGATGGCAACATGCTGAAGACCAGCACAGCCAGGGCAATACTGTTCAGCACGCTCACAACCATCGTCAGCACCAGCAGCCTTTCCTTCTCTGCCCACAGGGGAATCGCGAGCATGGGAATGCTCCTCGCTCTCTGCCTGAGTTTCATGTTGGTCTGCACCCTTATTCTTCTGCCAGCTCTGCTGGAGCTCCTGGAAAAACGTAATCGGGCGAAAAGCACCCATGGGTGGGAGAACGCTTAGGGAACAGTTGTGCACTACCCACCCGATGATCACACAGGGATTTCTAAAAAAAACAAGAGATGTGGTAAAATTTCAATGAAATGGCATAAAGGTCCCTCATATTCTCCGTGCTTCGTAATCCCCTATAATCAGACTACTCAATAGGGGCAGGAAGTTTTGATATGCAAGAACTGAG
>DASPUA010000237.1:0-3917 GCA_035623135.1 Thermodesulfovibrionales bacterium
TTTTCTCAATTCTGCAAAGGGTTGATATTTAATATTCTTTTAATTTCAATATGTTTTCATCTGGCATGGAAGATGCTTAATATAGGGTGAAGTCAAAACAAAGGAGGAGATGAAGATGAAGACTACAGAGATGGCAAAGAAGATGGCTTACATAGGAGCAGGGGCTGGTCTGGTACTGTTTGCAATAGTAGGGTTACTGCCAGGCTCTTTCCTTGGCGGGGTGATCGGGTTGAATATCGCAGGGAGTCTCTTTGGCATGCCGGTAGGCTCTGCCATCCTTCCCAGACTGATTGTGGGCATCTCCATGCTGCTTGGTGTGCTGGTGTCAGGGATCATCTTTATTGCAGGTTCATCCATCATTGGCTGGCTCATCGGATATGTAATTGATTCTTTGAAAGTGGGAAAGACAGCAACCGCAGAGATCAAGAACAAGTAAATAGTAAATAATAAACAGTAAATAGTGAATAGTAAATACAAAAACCAAGAAAAGGAGGACAGGAAGATGAAGGCGAGAAAAGAGATGGTAAGGATGGGGACAAAGGTGGGAGGAGTGCTTGGGGCGATCGCATTCCTGGTATTCGGGATAGTGCCTGGGTTTTACTTTGGCAGTTACGGGATACTGGTGCTGATGAGCAAGCTGTTCGGAGGGCCCATGGAGGCGACGGTGCTGGTGAGAGTGGCCACCGCAGCAGGGATTCTGGTGGGTATTGTCTGTGTGGCATCGGTGACCATTGTGGTGGGTGCCATTTTCGGTACGGTCGTGGGATACCTCCTGGAGGCCATGAGCGCTCCGGCAGAGGTCAGGACTTCAGAAGAGGCCCCGCTGAAGGCAAAATGATACAATACACATACCGCAATAAAAAAAGGGGAGTGCTCACACTCCCCTTTTTTTATTGCCATTTGGACCCCTCTAAATTTTCAGATATGCTTTTTTTATTATTTCCAAAATAAGCTTTTTTGTGTATAATCTTTTGGCTATTGTGAATAGCCTTATACCTTTTAGGCAAAATAAGGAGGTCTCATGAGCAGGGCTCTCGTGATCGCATTACTCATTGTCCCCCTGATTGGTTTTGCCCAGATCGCACACGCCGAAAGTTTCACCTGCCTTGCCTGCCACGGCGCCATGAAGGGCAAAATAAAGACCGATAAGGGGTCCTTCATTGAAGTCAAGATTGATGAAGAACGCTTTTCCAAGTCTGTGCACGGAGGGATCGATTGTACCGTTTGTCATAAGACATTCACGGATAATCCCCATGAAGCGCCAAAGGGAAATGTCCCCAAGAATATTTCGGAGCTGGCAAGTCTGGTCTCTTCCAAGGCAACAACAGATCCCGTGGCATATGCTGCGTGCAGCGAATGTCATGGAGATATCTATACACAGGTTTCGGAGAGCATCCACGGCAAGAACATCATGGAGAAGAAACAGTCTGATGGCGCACTCTGCAGTGACTGCCACGGCTCCCCTCATTATATTGTGCCTGCGAAATCAAAGGCCTCGATGGTGAACAAATGGAATGTGGTAAAGACCTGCGGTGAATGCCACGAAAATGAGGCCCTTGCAAAGAAATACAATCTTGGAACCCACATTATAGAAAAGTACGAGGAAAGTTTCCACGGAAAAAAACACAAGCTGGGCCATGCTGGAGTGCCCACATGTGTTGATTGTCACGGTGCCCATGGTATCAAGAAATGGGATGACCCCGCGTCCCCTGTTGCATGGGGAAACCGAATAGTCATGTGTGGGAAATGCCATCCGGGTGCGAACAGGAGGTTCGTGGCTTCCATAACCCACAAACCCCTCGGGAAGGACAACCCCATACCTTATTTCGCAGAAAAAGGTCTCATTATCCTGACAGTCGCTACCATCGGCTTCGTAATCCTGCATGTCTTCCTCGAAGCATATGCGGATATCAGGGACCGTGTGTTCAGGAAGGGAAAGGAGGACTCCCATGACTGATGAAAGACCAACAGAATATCAACGGTTCAATCTCGTCTTCAGGATCCAGCACGTCACCCTGGTCGTAACGTTTCTGCTCCTTGCCTTTACCGGCTGGTCACTCAAATACCCTGAACCCGCCCTTGAGCACACAGGCTGGTGGATACGGCTGTGGGGAGGACCAAAGACCGCGGGAAATATCCACCGGGTTGCAGGAGTCATCATGATCCTTGATTTCCTCTGGCATGTGGTGTATATGGTCCTTAAACTGCTCACCGGAAGGATGAAATTCGATCCTCTCACCACCATTGTGCCTGTTCCCAGCGATATCACGAATGCGATACAGAACATGTTCTATTTTATCGGGCTGAGCAAGACAAAGCCGAAATTTGCGCGATACAACTATATCCAGAAATTCGATTACTGGGCGGTCTTCTGGGGTATGGCAATCATAGGGTTCTCTGGATTAGTCATGACCTTTCCCACACAGGCCTCAATCTTTTTGCCCCAGTGGAGTGCAAACTGGATATGGGAAGTCTTCTTTATCCTTCACAGCGATGAGGCGCTTTTGGCCATCACCTATATTACCATCATGCATTTCTATGCGGAACACCTGAAATGGGCCAATTTCCCCATGAGCATGACCTGGATTACAGGCAGGATATCCCTGAAGCATATGAAGGAAGAACACCCCCTGGAGTATGAACTGGAATTCAAGGGAAAGTCAGATACTAGGAATCCTTAGACCGATAGGATGGAGGATAAATCAATGAGGTGGTGGGTATACGTATTTGTTCTTGTGTTCGCTTTCTCGTGTGCCCCCCATGGGGGAAAGGAAAAGGCCGTGGAAAAGCCTCGGGAAAGGATTGTGAGCAGGGATGAGGCGACCGGAGAGCTTCCCTGTTTCAAGTGCCACTCCTTCCAGAGATTCTCTTCTCCTCAGAAGGGTATATTCTCCCATGCTGTCCACCGTGACACAGGATACCACTGCAACCAGTGCCACAGCTTTCAGGCACACCACTTTATAAAGACCAATACAACCCTCTGTAACGACTGCCACACCCTGAAGACCTTCACCTATTCGGCATCCGGATTTCCTGCACAATTCAACCACGATACCCACGCAAAGCTGGGATGCAAGGAGTGTCATACCGCAGTGTTTCAGATGAAGAAGGGTTCCAGTGCAATGACCATGGATGCGATTTACCACGGGAGGTACTGCGGCGCATGCCACAATGGGAAGAAGGCATTTGCCTCATCTGAATGTGCATTATGCCACGAAATGAAGGCCTTTAAGAAAACCATTACGTACAAGGTAGAGGGCATCGGAAATACCGCATTCAGCCACGAGTTCCACACCCAGGTCTTTAGCTGTGACCAATGTCATCCAAAGACCTTTGAGATGAAAAAAACCTCAAAAAAGATGACCATGGATGCCATGTATGGCGGGAAGTATTGCGGTGCCTGCCACAATGGAAAGGAGGCATTTCCCTCCACAGAATGCATAAAATGCCATAAGACATAAGGGGGGCTATTCTCGCTGGAAGAACAGGGGCGCAAGGAAAATCAATTCCTGCACCCTTTTCTTATTAGCACAGGGCAAGAGAGTTTACTTCAATTTTTTGATCAATTCCTCCACCGGCAAAGCAGCAAGGGTCATCATCTGAACGGAACCCCGCGCACCAATTTCGCATGACATCTTCATCACGGTCTCAACATCAGCGGCTTCCACGATACTCACAAAATCATAGGGACCGATGACCGCGTACTGTTTGATAAGCTTTACCCCCATCTTTTCGATTTCCTTGTCCACCTCCAGTATCCTCTCGGGTTTCTGTTTGATGGTCTTGCGTCCTTCGTCAGTAAGAGTGCCCAAAATGACAAAATATCCCATAATATCCTCCTTTCTCATTTGGGGTTCAATACTCTCCACCCTCCGGGGTGGGGGTGCTTTCCTTTCCCTTGCCCTTTTCCTTATACT
>DASPUA010000238.1:0-8909 GCA_035623135.1 Thermodesulfovibrionales bacterium
ACAGACTTCTGTTATTTCCCTATTATTTCCCTGATTTTTCTCAGAAGCGCCTGGGGTGGAACGGGCTTGGAGAGGAAGTGCAGTTCTTCTTCGGGAGCAACATGGGCCTTGATAATATCAGCAGGGTATCCACTTGTAAAAAGGACTCTCAGAGAGGGCTTGATTCTCCGCGTTTCAGCGTAGACTTCCCCGCCGTTTTTCCCCGGCATGATCACATCAAGGAGGAGAAGATCCACAATATGATGGTACAGCCTGAACTTCTGCACGGCATCTTGACCGTCCACAGCCTCGATCACCGTATAGCCGACTTCTTCCAGCATTGTCCTGATGGCCTTTCTGACTCCACTGTCGTCTTCCACAAGGAGAATGGTTTCAGATCCGCGAAACCCTGACATGGGCCTCTCCCCGGGAATTTCTTCCTTAGGCATTCCGGTTGTCTCTGTCACCGGCAGATAGATTTTAAATATAGTCCCGGTGCCAATTTCGCTGTAGAGATTGATGTAGCCTTCGTGCTGTTTCACGATGCCATACACAATGGCAAGACCGAGACCCGTGCCTTTTCCCACCTCCTTTGTGGTAAAAAAAGGCTCGAAGAGCCGCGACTGAATCTCTTCATCCACGCCCATTCCTGTATCAGTGACAGAAATAAGGGCGTATTTGCCGGGTTTTCCGTACCCATGGATTTTGATGTAGTCTTCATCAAACAGCACCACGTCCGTGGCAATCACCAACTGACCCCCGCTGGGCATTGCGTCCCGTGCGTTAGTTGCGAGGTTCATGAGTACCTGTTCCATCTGGAGCGGGTCAGCCATCACCACAAGCTTTGAGGGGAGGAGGTCGGTCTGGAACCTGATATCCTCCCCGATGATCCTCACTAAAAGTTTTTCCACATGCCTGATAATCTCGTTGATGTCCAGAAGCGCCGGCTTGATTACCTGCTGTCTGCTGAAGGCAAGAAGGCTTTGCGTCAGACCAGCGGCCTTCTCTGCGGACAAAAGGATATTATTGAGATACACCCGGTTCGGATCGTCGTCCGCCATTTTAAGCTCTAAAAGATTGCCGAATCCCATGATGGCAGAGAGAATGTTGTTAAAGTCATGTGCCACGCCCCCTGCAAGTCGCCCTATGCTCTCCATTTTCTGGGCTTGGAGAAGCTGGGCCTCCAACCGGACATTCTCAGTGATGTTCCGACCGACCTCCACTACCTTTGTGACCACACCGAACTCGTCCGTGATGGGGACCGATCGAAGTTCCCAGACCTGGCCGTCGGGTGTGGTGACCTGTCTGGTGCAGGCCGTACCGGTGCGGAAGCTCTCCTGTACTGGACAGGATATACAGGGAACCGAGCTCTGATGCCAGAGGGAGAAGCAGTGTCTGCCTTCGAGTTCCGGTACGCTCTTTCCAAGGCCTACGGCTGCGCCTTGATTTGCCCATATGATCCTCAGATCTGGGCCCTGCAGGGTAAGGTTATCAGGAATTGCGTCAAGCAGAGCCTGAAACTCCTGCGAGAGATTCCGGTATTTCCGCTCGCTCTCTCTCAGCGCATCCTCCGCAGCCTTCCGGGAAGTCACGTCGCGGAAGCGCGAGCGAGCAAAACCCGCACGAGGGGCCCTCTTTGATTTCTTCGTTTTGCCCATATGGTTATAACTGTAAGACACTGAGCAAGTGGCGAGCTTGCACGCTTATGTTATACCTCCTCAGTCCCTGCGCGACAAGAACAGTCTCCATCAATATTTTGTTTGCAATTAAAATGCCCAGTGTGGAATGTGCTGTATTACTTTGAAATTTAACAAAAATATGTGAACACCGATTCTCCGGCTACACAATAATAGGAGCTAACAATGTGAAATTTTCGGACACCATGCATGAAAACAGTACATGGGTTGTGTGGATTATTCCCCCAGTCGTGCCACTTCGCAGGGAGTGTGATCCGGATACTGGGGACAAGGAACTGCACGAGTGCATGCCGAGAGCGACTGCGCTATAACATTTAATTGTTTCGAGATGGTTATCTGAATTACAAAGAGATGCATATTCATAAAAATATATGAAATATCAATATGTTATGTCACAAAAATAGGCTTCGCAATCTTTCAAAAAAATGTCTTGACAAGTTACAATAGTATTACTATAATAATACTAAAGGATTACTAGAGATGGCGCTCAAAACAATTAGTCTAAAACTGGATCAGGAGGAATACGAGAAGCTGAAGGAGCACCTCAGCAAGTTCGGAGATCCCGACATCAATGTCGCATATGTGCTGAGGGGTTACATACGTGACCTTAACAGGACCTTACCGCTCTTGGCTGCCTCGGGATGGGACCTGAAAAATTATCTCGGACTGGCGGGATTATGGCTGAGACAGGTTGGTGCCATTACTGACATGGAGCTGTTCGCTAAAATGATGCCCTCTCCGTGGTCACCGAGGAGCAGGGAGGACACCAGTGACGAAGGTTCCGAACAGAAGACCGCCGAGGAAAGAGGGGGTGGTGACTAAAGAAAAGAAAAAAAAGAGGCTCGGTTTATTTCAAACGCGGCATAGTCGCGATACTAGCTTTGATACAATAAGGAGAAAAGAAAATGGAAACCAAGACAGCAACATTTCCCGGAATCGACATTAAGGGCATTAACGAAAATCTCGTGCATCTGATGAGGTCTTCTCTGGATGCCACCTACAAGGCAGTGAACACGACACAGGATATCGGATTACAGATATTCAGGAACGTCCTTGAGTCAGGCAAACAGGTCCAGGCCGAAATGACAAAGATAGTCGATGTCATGGTCGAGAATACGAAGAAAGGTACTGAAGAGTACAAGAGAATCTGCGAAGAAGGCCTCAAGACTGTAGAAAGCATCTACAGCTAATCCTGAAAGAAATAGGGGGGATGCCAAGGGAAGCATCCCCCCTATTTCTTTCACCTGCCCTTTCTCTATGTTGACGCTCATGGGAAAGCATCCCTTCCTGTTCTTGCTCCGAAGAGTTATGTCACAAATACCGTTGCCCTCTTCAGCTCGTTCAGTTTGGCGAGGAGATTATGGTGCTTCTGCTCATCCGCAATGAGGTACGAAAGGATGTACCGGGTGATGAAAAGCTCGCTGTTATTAAGTGCCGTATCCGCAAGTTCAAGGGACTTCGCCTCTGCAGCGAGGTGCTTGTTGAGGGTATCCGATAGGGCTGCGAGGTCATCCGGTGTGAGGACAAGGGGTTCCTTGGTTATGCTGTCGATCAGCATCTTCTGCATGGCCTTGTGTTTCTCTGAGTCGTGCTTGATCATCTCCATCGTCATCCTGACAAGTTTGTTCTTCGTCTTCTTCATTGTGGCATTCGCATGCCTGATAGTCTCATCTTCAAGCTTCAGCCACTCTTTCAGACCTCCAATAAATTCCGCAGACTCCTCGGCTGGTTTATTCTTCCGTACCATTGTCTGTTCTCCCTCCTCTTATTAAAATTAAACGGCTTGTCCGGCCTTTCAAGAAAGAACCGCTTTTCTTCGTTATGGTGTATAGCTTACCATGGTTTCCCATCTCATGCGTATAATCCTACGTATAATTTACTGAATTATCCGATAAGTAAATGTTATCAGCCCGTGCCACTTGTGTTGCTCAACCACCGTACATTCAAGACAAAAGGAAATGCCATGTTCGGTCATCATGAAGATGCTGGGCTGAGGAGGAGAACTGCACATGTCCGTCTCCTAAGGCAGAAAATAAGATTGCCAAGAGCGGTGAAAAAGGGTAGAGTTTAGGTATGCAAAAGTCCCGCGTCCCCGTGGAACAGACGAGAAAGGCCCGGGGCTCCTTTTCCCTTGGAAATTTTCTTCTCGAGGTTCTGCGTGGCTTCAGACGGAACCAGGGCCTCCTTTTGGCTGGTGCTGTAGCGTATTACACCCTTCTCTCCCTGATGCCCATGCTTATTCTCACGCTTGTGGGGCTCTCCCACGTGATTGAGGAGGAGGAACTTTTCCAGACCGTGTCCGCCCATCTCGAGATGATCATTCCGGGTTATGCGTCAACCCTCACTGAGCAGGTGAAGGCATTTCTCGCTCACCGTCATGTGGTCGGCACTGTTGGATTCATAGTGCTCCTTTTTTTCAGCTCCACCGCCTTTACGGTGCTCGAAAACGCCATGTCAGTAATCTTTTACCACCGCGTAAGGATAAAGCGGCGGCACTTCCTTATCTCTGCGGTCATTCCCTATGTCTTCATCGGACTCCTTGGCCTTGGCATCATGCTGGTCTCCTTTATCGCAGGTGCACTCCAGACCATGGAGAAGGACAACCTTGTTATTTTCGGCAACAGGATAGATCTCAGGGGCGCGTCTGTTGCGGTCTTGTATGTGATGGGCCTTATCGGCGAGGTATTCATGCTCACCTCCCTCTACATGGTGATGCCGGTGGGAGGGATCACCTTCCGCCACGCCCTCCTGGGTGGAGTGACAGCAACGGTTCTGTGGGAAGTCACCCGGCGGGTTCTTGTCTGGTACTACTCCACCCTCTCCATGGTGAACGTCATCTACGGCTCGCTTGGGACTGCCATTGTCCTGCTCCTTACTATTGAAGTTGCCGCCATCATCCTTCTCCTCGGCGCCCAGGTAATCGCCGAGTTCGAGCGGTCAAGGGGAATCCTTGCTCATGACAAGGGTTCAGGGTTCCAGACATAACCACGGTGCCCTTTTATTGCCGGCCTTCACCCCTTCCAGCAACAAGTCATGAGATTGCAAAGAGTGGGAAAAAGCGTTAAAGTGAACACATGAGAAGCCTGAGCATCGGAACTTTTGCGGTCGTCGTTCTGGTTTCTGTTTTTTTGTATACCGCCACAACTGTGGCAGCGCAGGACAAGACCTGCACACCGACCAAGACTGACATGCTTGGTCCTTTTTACAGATCGGGTGCGCCTGTCCGCTCCAGTGTAGGGAAGGGATATGTCCTGAGTGGAGTGGTGAAGTCCTCCATTGGTTGTGCGCCCATAAAAGGTGCACAGATAGAATTCTGGCTCGCAGGACCGGACGGAAAATACGACGATGACCACCGCGCCACCATTTTTTCCGACGAGAAAGGTTCCTATCAGTTCGAGTCAAATATCCCAGTACCCTACTCTGGTCGTCCTCCGCACATCCATGTGAAAGTCTCTGCAAAAGGCTTCAATACACTCATCACACAGCATTACCCGGAAGCGAAACAGACACGGGCATCATTTGATCTGGTTTTGGTTCCTTTGCGATAGCACGTCTTTTTGCATTCCCCATAAGATGGATCACTCGTGGTGGTGCTTTTGATGCGTGAAATAAGAGACTAAGTAATTTCCCCGTTCAATTGTCCTTTAAGATTGAATAATCAGCGTATATCATCCATATGGGGATTGATTCCCTTCTCGATCATTCCCTCTTTTTCTGATTTTCCCTTTGAGGAGACATCCACGATAAAATAAAATACTAAGGCTAATACCGCCGCAAGGAAGAAAAGACCAAGAAAGAATTTAGGTTTCCGAAAGAACAGGAAAAGGAGAATAAGTCCGGCAACAACAGCAATCACGGGATTGTCTTTGGAAAAAGACAGGACGCTAGTTGATATTTCAGAGAAGCTCACAGAATCCCTTTCCCTTTTTAGGATTATATCATATCCATGGTTATTTTTTATCATTCACTTTCCCCACGTGCAAGGCGCTCAAAGCAGCGGCTGATGGAATGGAAAAGCGCCGCGCTTCTGGGGACAAAAAAGGGTTCTGTCAGTTCATATCACTGATGGTTTGATGTTCTGGTTCAAGCGGAAGAAGTTTGTAGGGTCGTATCTGTTCTTCAGGGCTACGAGCCCGTCATATTTGGCCGGGGCATATGCTGCCCTCACCCTGTCTTCCCCCTCTTCTCCCAGGAAGTTTACATACACGCCTCCTGTCGAAAAGGGTCTCATAGCACCTTCAAGGTTTCTGGTCCATGCAACATGTTTCTCCGACTCACGGGGATCATGCCACTTGGTCACGACATTCAGTACACACAGGGCGTCACGGTGGCCAAAGGCCATTGCCTCTTCACTGACCCTTCCTACGGCGCCTCCGAGGTGCTGGAGATGCACCTGTGAGAGGGGCGAGCTGATCTCTTCACAACAAGAGACGAGAACGTCAATCGCTCCATTGCTGAGGTCCTTCAAGTGGGACGATTTCCAATAGTTCAGAAGACCAGGGGCTGCGCCTGAATCGAGCATCGACTGCAGTTCACAATAGGGCATTATCCGCACGTCATCCTTAATGGGAGCCAATGCCCTGAGTAGTTCCACGACCTTTACCCCTTCTTGAAGGTTACCTGCGTAACAAACATGAATGGCAAGCACCGGAATGCTCCGGAAAAGACCGGAGAGGGGCGTCATCGATGAATTCGCGATATAGGCGAACATTGTCGTAAGCTCATCCGGAGTAGAGCGGATAAAGTCGTGATAGAAACGAAGAACTTCACGGATCCTGTCAGAGGGATAGTAAAACGTGCCTGCAAGTACAGGGCCGACCTCATAGAGGCGGTATTCAAATTCAGTTGCGATGCCGAAGTTTCCGCCTCCGCCTCTGAGGCCCCAAAAAAGGTCATGGTTTTCATCATCACTGGCGGTCAGGGTTTTACCGTCTGCGGCAACGATATCCACAGAGAGGAGATTATCGCATGTTGCACCGAACTTCCGCATGAGCCATCCGATTCCCCCTCCCAGTGTGAGTCCGGCAATTCCTGTTCGTGAGACAATTCCTCCTGTTGTCGCCAGGCCATACTTCTGCGTGGCGTGGTCGAACTCACCCCACGTCAGGCCTGCCTGCGCCCTTGCAGTGGAGGATCCGGTGCCAACGATAACTCTCTTCATCCCTGCTAGGTCTATCACCAAGCCTCCGTCACAGACCGAGTTTCCGGCCACATTGTGTCCGCCACTTCTCACTGCAGTGAGCAGGTCATGGTCCCGCCCAAAGCGCACGGACGTGATGATGTCATCGACATCTCTGCAATACGCGATTATGGCAGGATACCTGTCTATCATCCCATTCCATACCCTGCGGCCGGAGTCGTATCCTTCATCACTAGGTCTGATTACCCTCCCGTGCAGGGCACTCCCGAATTTCTGCACAAGCCTCTCCCCGAGGACCTCACCTGCAACATTTATCACCCTCCGATTTATCATACTCGCCACCTATAGTGAAAGTATACCAAAACCGTTTGCGGTCATAGCCAGAGGATAACAGGGTATTGAACTTTGGCCAGATTGGGGCGTATGATAAGACTAAGTTACTGGGAGGAGGCAATGATGATTTATGTCCAGGATTATGATGAAGTGCTCAGGAAGACCGCGGGAGAATTTTTTGTCTCTCCCATTCGATATGTGAAGGACCTGCAGTCGTGGTCAAGACAGAAAGGGATGGACCTGAGCGAACCCTCGCAGCCCATGAGACTTTTTACAGAGGGGAAGAACCTTATCCTGATTGTCCAGTCCGAGATACAAGAGTCAATGCTGGAAGACGTAGTCAGGGCTCTGAGCCTGCGGTGGTCCCTTAAAGACAATGTCGCCGACCCTGCATCCTCCCTCAACAGCGTGAAAAAACGGCTTGCATTCTGCCTCCTGAAAGAGTATGCGAAGACAGTGAAGGGCGTGGCCGGGGACGACTTCTTAGAAGACGAGTGGACAATAAAAGAGGTGGAGAAACTCGGGTTCTTCCTGGAGTAAGCGACCTGCGCAGGTCTTCCTATGAAATCCTCCTTGAAATCCCCTGACAGGGCTGTTGCGCATTGTATAAAAACCGCAAGACAGTTCCATGGCTAAGCTGAAGGAAGACCCCCTGCTGAAGGATAAGGTCTCTGTCTTTGAGGACAGAAAAGAGGCTGGAAAGCGGCTTGCAGAATACCTTGCCGGCTACAAGGATACTGATGCTATTGTTCTCGCTCTGCCATCAGGCGGGGTGCCAGTTGCTGCAGAGATTGCCTCAGCCCTTGATCTTCCGCTTGACCTGCTCATCGTGAGAAAAGTGCAGATACCTGATAATCCTGAGGCCGGCTTCGGCGCCATAGGGCCTGACGGTGAGGTCTTCCTCAACAGAGAGTTGATGAAGCACCTCAGGCTGACCGAGCAGGAGATCAGCATCCAGATTGAAAAGACACGGGCAATCATCGGGAAGAGAAACAGGATATTCAGGAAAGAACGGCCGTTTCCCTCGGTAAAGAACATGGTCGCCATTGTGGTGGATGACGGTCTTGCCTCAGGATACACCATGTTATCGGCAGTCAGGTTCCTCAGGAAGATGTCCCCGCAAACACTCGTTGCAGCAGTGCCCACTGGTTCAAAGAAGACAGTGGAGGCGCTCGTTCCTGAGGTGGATGAACTTTTTTGCCTCAATGTGAGGAGCGGGACGTTCTTTGCAGTGGCAGATGCATACAGAAAATGGCACGACCTCACGGATGAAGGGGTGCTGTCGCTCTTAAAGTACCAGGATCGTAAGCGGTAAAGACATTAATCTCTCCAGACCACAGACTTCTTGGCCCAGATACTCTCCTGATAGTTGTGCCGAAACTCCTCAGCAACAGCAGCAAGGGTCTTATGGTCATGCGACTGTTTGTAGCGGCTTGCCCCTCGCCAATAGACTGAATAGGCTGCCACTGCCGAGTCGGGATTGCACTTGACGATTCCGTCGAACCTCGCTTCTGCCTCAGCCCATTTCTTTGCCACAAACGCGAGCCTCGCGAGAGCCATATCAAGCCATGCCCGGAACTCGTCCTTTGGCAGATACCCCTCATTCCGCACCCTCTCCTTGCCCTGGGGGTCCACGATGAGCACTGACGGGGTCCAGAGCACATCAAAACGATGAAAGCCTGTAGCGTTTTCCTTGATGTGAATCTCCAGAGGCACAAAGGTCTCGCTAATGAAAGCAGACAGCTCGTTGTCAGAAAATG